>CAKUGH010000011.1 GCA_934654605.1 uncultured Collinsella sp.
TGGCGAAACCTATTCCTCGCAGGGAAGGTCGCGCAGGGCCCGGCGCTCAAAGATACGGAAGATCTGCGTATACCACAGGTCCTGAGTTGCCTGCGGCTTTACCAGGATAGTGTCAACGCCGGCAAAATTGCCGCTCCACACGTCCGTGTAGAGCTGGTCGCCGATCAGCACGGCATCGTCGGCCGTGGCGCCCAGGCGCTTAAGTCCTGCCTTGAGGGCAAACGGCGCCGGCTTCATGGCGTGGCTGATGGCCTCGAGCCCCAGCTCGCGGGCAGACGCCATGACCTGGTCGCGATGCCAGTTATTGGACACCATACACAGTTTAAAGCCCTTGGCATGGGCGGCTTGGAGCCAAGCGGAAACCGCGGCGGGAACCTGCTCGGTATCACGCGGAACCAGGGTGTTGTCGCGGTCGAGCAGAATGGCTCGCTTGCCGTCGGCCCACAGGGTATCGAGGTCGATGCGATCGACCGAGGCAACATATCGTTTGGGGCTAAAAATCCTCATGATCAATTCCAAGACTGTTGATGCTCTTCGTAAGTCTTCGAGAAATACTCCTCGTCCTGCGTAATGTAGAAATACAGGTCATCGGAGTCGGTCGGCTCAAGCGTGGCCTTGAGCGCCTCGAGCGACGGAGAGCAGATGGGCGTGGGCGGCAGGCCCTCGTGCTTGTATGTGTTATACGGGCTATCGCTTTGCAGGTCATCGGCGGTAACCTCGCCACCAGTGACATACATCATAGTCGCATCGCTGTTGAGATAGCACAGGCCATCGAGCTTACCCGCCAGGCGGTTATAGAAAACCGAGGCAACGTGTGCGCGTTGATCGGCGTTGAGGCCCTCACGCTCGACGATGGAGGCAAGGTTAACGATGTCGTAATCGGACATCTCCACACCGTAGCGCTCCTTGATCTTGGCCTCGCAGCTGGCAAAGTCGAGCGACTTGTACTCGGTGTTGAACTGGTCGAGCATGGCGCGAATCACGTCATCGGCAGACGGGTCCTTGCCAAGCGAATACGTCTTGGGAAACAGGAAGCCCTCAAGCGAATCATTTGCAGCGCCTTCGAGGAAGCCATAGTCCTTCACATAGTTGGAGGCCTTTGCCTGATTGAGGAAGTCCTCCTTGGAGATGCTGTCGTATGCCGCGGCCACGCGATCGGCAACCTGGTCGACCGTCAGGCCCTCAGGAATCGTCAGGGCATCGGAGCCCGCATTGGGGCCTTCCATGAGCTGCTGGACGACCTTGGTCGCGTCCATGAGCGTGGTAAACGAGTAGGTGCCAGGCTTGAGCGACATGTCGGCGTTGAGCTTTTTGACCGCCGCGTAATACTCCTTGGGATTCTCGACGATATGGTTCTCGGAAAGGATCGAGGCGATGGTATCGCCCGATGCACCCTCGGGAATCGTGATCGTGACCTGCTGGCCGGCAGCAACCTTCGTATCCTCACCGGCAAAGAAGCCCTTGACGGCTGGCACGACAAAGAAGGCAATCGCAGCAAGCGCGAGCACGGCTACCACGGTGCCGATAATCATGGGCACCGGGGAGCTCTTCTTTTTGGTACCACGGCGAGTGTGCGTGTTATAGCTCGAGCGCGTGGCCGGAGCTACACCATGAGTGCCATGAGAACGATGTGCGTGCGTGTGCGACTGAGGAGCCTGCGCGCGCTGCGTAGGAGCCTGCTGCTTAAAGCGAGCGCCGCCAGCGGGCTGCGCGGGACGAGCGGCAGGCTGTTGAGTAGCACGCTGAGTTGGCTGAGCGGCACGCGAGGAGGACTGCGCCGGACGCGCAACAGGCTGAGCCGCACGTTGCGTCGGCTGCACCGGACGCTGACCGGGCTGTGCGGGGCGCGGTGCGGGCTGACCCTGGCGATTCGGCTGGCGCGGATCGGAAGCGCTAGACATGCTGGACCTCCTCGTTCTTGCGATCGAGCCACGTCTGCAAAAACAGGCTGGCGGCGATCATGTCAATTTTGCCCCTCATCTGCTTTTCGTTGAGCCCCTGCTCGCGCAGGATGCGCTTGGCCTCTTGCGAGGACAGACGCTCGTCCTCAAACTCCAGCGGAAGATCGAGCTCGTCGGCAATCTTTTGGGCCACGGCGGCGACGCGCTCGGCCTGGGGACCAGGCTCACCGGCCATGGTCAGGGGACGTCCGCTTACCAGAATGTCGGGCTCATAGTCCTCGACCAGGTAGCGAAACGTCTTGGCCATACCAGTGACCTCGGCAGCCGGGAGCACCTTGACGGGCATCGCCATCTTGCCATCACGGCTCGAGACGGCAATGCCAATCCTGGTCTCCCCTATGTCCAGTGCGAGCGCGACCACAGCGACTACTTAGGTTCTTAGGCGCCGAGCGCGGTCTTGGCGGCCGCGAGGGCATCGGCGATACCGGCGGCGTTCTTGCCACCGGCCTGGGCCATGTTGGGACGACCGCCACCGCGACCGTCGACCAGGCCCGCGATCTGCTTGATCACGTTACCGGCGTGGAAACCGGCCTTAACGGCATCGTCAGAGCCGGCGGCGAGCAGGGCCGGGGTGCCCTTCTCGGTCACACTGGCGACGACGCAGGCGACGGGGCCGGCAACCTTCTGGTGCACGGTATCCCACACGTTGCGCAGATCAGCGGCCTCGAGACCCTGAAGCTCGGCGACAACGAGCTTGTAGCCGTCGAGCTCGACAGCGGCGTCGATGGCGCCGGAGATGGCATCGGAGGAGCCACCGGTGAGCGCCTTCTTGAGCTTGTTGGAAGTCTCACGCAGCTCGGCCTGCAGGTTCTCCACGCGCGCCGGGACCTCGTCGACGCGGCACTTGAGCGCAGCGGCAGCGGCGTCAACGAGCGCCAGGCGGTCGGCCATGTAGTCGAGCGCGCCCTTGGAGGTCACGGCCTCGATACGGCGGACGTTCGAGCCCGTGGAGGACTCGGAAATGATCTTGAACAGGCCGATCTCGGCAGTGTTGGCGGCATGCGTACCACCGCAGAGCTCGCGGGAGAACGGCTGGTCCTCGGCGCCCACGGAGACGACGCGGACGACGTCGCCGTACTTCTCGCCAAACAGGGCGACAGCACCGGCAGCCTTGGCCTCGTCGATGCCCATGACGCGGGTCACGACCGGCTTGGAAGCAAAGATCTGCTGGTTGACCAGGTCCTCAACAGCCTTGAGCTGCTCGGAGGACAGGGCCTCGAAGTGCGTGAAGTCAAAGCGCAGGTGCTCGGGCGTCACGAGCGAGCCGGCCTGGGAGACATGCTCGCCCAGGACCTGCTTAAGGGCGGCGTCGAGCAGGTGCGTTGCGGTGTGGTTGCGGCGCAGGAAGCCACGGCGCTCGGCGTCGAGCGCGGCGGTCACGGCAGCACCGACGGTCAGCGTGCCCTCGGCGACATGCGCAACGTGGGCATACAGGCCGTTGTGGTTCTTGGTGTCGGAAACGGTCAGCACAACGCCCTCGGCGGAAAGCTCGCCGGCGTCGCCCTGCTGGCCACCCATCTCGGCATAGAACGGGGTGCGGTCAAGCACGACCTCGACGTCCTCGCCGGCGGCAGCGGACTCGACGGACTCGCCGTTGCGCACGATGGCGACAACCTTGGCGCCCTCGATCACATCGTTGTCATAGCCGTCGAACTCGGTCGCGGCGACCTTATCGGAAAGCTCGACCCACACGTCGTTGAAGCTGCCCCAGGCATCGCCCTTGGCGTTGGCGCGGGCGCGGGCCTTCTGGTCCTCCATGCAGGCGGTAAAGCCGTCCATGTCAACGTCGTGACCAGCGGTGCCGGCGATCTCGACGGTCAGGTCGATGGGGAAACCAAAGGTGTCGTGAAGCTTAAAGGCAACATCGCCCGGAAGGACAGCGCCCTCGGCGAGTGCGGTCAGGGCCTCGTCCAGGTAGACGCGGCCGTTATCGAGCGTCGTGGAGAAGCGCTCCTCCTCGGAGGCGACGATGCCCTTAACGAGCGCGACGTTCTTGAGCAGCTCGGGATAGGCCTCGCCCATCTGAGCGTTGACCTCATCGATGAACTTGGTCAGGAAGGCGCCCTCGATGCCCAGCAGGCGGCCGTGGAACACGGCGCGGCGGAGCAGGCGGCGCAGGACGTACTCGCGACCCTCGTTGCCGGGCAGGATGCCGTCGGAAATCATGAAGTCGACGGCACGGGAGTGGTCGGCGATAATGCGCAGAGAGCGGCTGGCACCGGAGTAGTCGTCGGCGACATAGGTCTTGCCGCTGATCTCCTCGCCCAGTTTAATGAGGTGCTGCATCAGATCGCCATCGTAGTTGGCGGTCTTGTGCTGCATGATAGCGGCCATGCGCTCCAGGCCCATGCCCGTATCGAGGTTGCGGTGCGGCAGCTCCGGCATGGAGCCGTCCTCCTGGCGGTCGTACTGGGTAAACACGAGGTTCCAGAACTCCAGGAAGCGGTCGCAGTCGCAACCGGGCTTGCAGTCGGGCTTGCCGCAGCCGACCTCCTCGCCCATATCAAAGTAAATCTCGGAGCACGGACCGCAGGGGCCGGTGGGGCCAGCAGCCCAGAAGTTGTCGTCCTCGCCCAGACGGGAGATGTGGTCCTCGGCAACGCCCAGGGAACGCCACACGTCGTGGGTCTCATCGTCCTCGGTAAAGACGGTGAAGTACAGGCGGTCGAGCGGCAGCTTGAACTCCTTGGTAATGAGCTCAAAAGCCCAGGCGCATGCCTGCTGCTTGGAGACGCCACCAAAGGAGAAATCGCCGAGCATCTCGAAGAAGGACAGGTGACGGCCATCCTCGCCGATGCAATTGATATCGTTGGTGCGGACGCACTTCTGGCAGGAGATCGCGCCGATCTCCTTCATGGTCTTCTTGCCCTGGTAGTACTCCTTAAACTGGTTCATGCCGGCGTTGGCAAGCAGCAGCGAAGGATCGTCGGGAACGAGGGACGAAGAAGGATAGAGCTTAAGACCGCGCTCCTCAAAGAAGTTGAGGAACTTAGAGCGGATCTCGGCCGTAGTCATTGACGGGTAGTCAGCACTCATAGAGGGAATCTCCTCGGTTTCACATCGAAACAGTTCAAACGTAACGATATTACCATCCCACCGCCCCAGTGCAAAAAAGAGGGCCGCCAAACAGCGACCCTCCAGCGAAAGTGCATGTTATTTTGGACAGTCATATTCTTTGAAAAAAAAAATGGCTGCTGTAGAATTACATATAAGACTTATCCGGGAGGAGCGATCGATGAAAAGCAAACGATTTGTCCTTAATGCACTTCTGGTAGTAGCACTTTTAGTGCTTTTGGCTTTCACCTGCTGGTACGCAAACCAACCAGCATTTGGCTACGTATTGTATGCAGTAATGTCCGGCGATAAGACTTATTACGCTCTGCACGCAATTGACGTTCTCTTTTTCTATGTAGCTGGCCCCTTATCAATCGCCTTGCTCGCGTTTCTTGTCATTTACAACATCAAGAAACGCTAACAAGATCTATTTGGAATCCGAATCGTCCATGGAGCCGTCGATGCCGGTTTTGGTGTCGTCGTCAGAGCTGGAATCGTCGTCCTTGGCGAAGGGGTTCTTGAAGAAACCCGTGGCGTCGGGCTGCAGACCCGAAAGCTTAATCCAAGGGTTATCGAGCTCGGGCTTGGGCATGGCCTGGGCCTCGGGAGCGGTCTCGTTGCCGATGAGCTCAGACTCATAGATGAAGGTATCGTCACCGAGTGCGTCGTAGGCGGCGACCGGGTTGCCCTCGGCATCGCGATACGGCGTGCCCTTAAACACGGCGCCGTCGTAGGCCACGAGCTGGCGACCGGTCTCGTTCTCGAAGTAATACACAAAGATGCCCTTGAGCGCTGCGCACAGCGGAATGGCAATGACCATGCCGATGGGACCCATGAGCGCCGAACCAATAACGAGCGCCGTCAGACTCATGATGGGATGTACCTGGACCGAGCTCTGCATGACCTTGGGCGAAATCACGTTATCGGTGATATTTTGCGCGACCATCGTCACGATGAGCGTCCACAACGCCAGCATGGGGCTGAACATAAAGCCGAGGACTGTAGCAATTGCAGCGCTTACCCAGGGACCGACGACCGGAACCAAGTGCATGATGCCGGTAAAGATAGCCATGAGTGCCGCATACGGATGCCCGATGATCGTGAAGCCAATAAAGGCTAAAATGCCGCCGCAGATGGACGTCACGACCATGCCACGCATGTAGCCACCAACGGAGCGCGAAAGAATGGCGACCATAAAGCGATACGAGGTCTCCTTTTCCTGGCCGAGGATGGTGCAAACCTCATGGTGCATGCGGGGATAATCGCAGGCAAGCCAGTAGGCAAGCACCAGACCAAGGAAAATGACGAACAGCTGCGAGGCCGTGTTGGTAATGAGCGGGAACACGCCACGGCCAAGTTCAGCGGCAATCTGGGAAACATACTTCGATGCCACGGTAACGAGCGACGACAGATTATCGTCCAAGTACTCCTTGAGCGGCGTGTTGTTGAGCGTCTTCGCACGTGAGACCATCTCGTTGAGGTCGCCACCCGCAGCGCGCAGCTGCTCGGGCAGGCGGCTCAAGACCTCCATGATCTGGCCGAACAGAATCGGCGACAGGATGCAGACGACGCCGACAAGCACGGCAACGACCACGATAAGCGCGATGAGCGAACCGATGCCGCGATTCACGCCGTGATGCTCGAGCCAATTGGTAATCGGCGACATCACAAAGGCGATGATGGAACCGACGGCAAGAAACTCAATAACCGGCGCCAAGATGCCCATGAGGTTGAAGATGACGGCAGCAATCACAATGCAGCCGACAACGGCCCAGATGCGCAGGGTCAGAACACGGGTATCGCGCAACGCGCGGTCGGTTTGTTGTTGGGGGTGCTCACTCATGAACGAATCATCACTCCGTCGGGGTCGATCTTGTCCTGAATCTTCTTAAGCGTGCGACGCAGCAGACGCGACACCTGCACCTGCGAGATGCCCAGCTTCTTGGCGATTTCGATCTGGGTCATGCCTTTCACAAAGCGCAGCTCGATCACCTCGCGCTCGCGCGGCGAGAAATCGCGGATGGCTTCCTCGATCACCAGACGGTCATCGGTAAAGTCAAGCTCATTGTCCTCGTCGGCATAGCGGTCGAGAATCGAGGGCGCATCGTCCGAATCGGACGCACCCGGAGCCTCGATGGGCACCGAGGTGTAGGCCGAGGAAGATTCCATGGCCTCCAGGACCTCATCGACAGTTACGTCCAGATATTCGGCGATTTCCTCGACCTTGGGCGAGCGCTGCAGCTCGTTGGTGAGCTTATCGGTAGCCTGGTTGACCTTTGCCGAGAGCTCCTGCAGGCGACGCGGCACGCGCACACTCCAGCCCTTGTCGCGGAAGTGACGCTTGATCTCGCCCAGAATGGTGGGGGTGGCAAAGGTCGTAAACTCGAGCCCGCGCTCGGGGTCAAAGCGATCGATAGCCTTGAGCAAGCCCAGGTAGCCGACCTGCATAAGATCGTCGAGCGGCTCGCCGCGGTTCTTAAATTTATTGGCAAGGAACCTTACCAGGTTCATATGGGACATGACGAGCTGCTCGCGGGCGTCCGGATCACCGGTCTCCTTGTAGCGACGAAACAGCTCGCGGGTTTTCTCCTTGTCCCAAGCGGTCTTACCGCTCCGGGAACGTTCGGTCATATTAGATATCCGCCTTGAGGTCGAGGGAAAGCGTTAGAGGCGCCGAGGTCTTTTCGTAGGAATCGCACACGCTCGCAAGAATGAGCTCGGCATACACAGCAGCCTGATCGTCTTCGTCAACCGTAGCCTGATCGCCAAAGGTAAAGATCATGCCAACGTGGGTCTCGTCGACATCGAAGTTGATGGTGATATCGTCGCAGTCAACTGCGGTACAACCGAAGATGAAGGCTTCCTCGGCAGCCATACGGATGTCCTCGATGCGATCGACGGACATAGAGCACAGGGCGCCGACGTTGGCGGCCGTCATGCGCACCAAGCGCGCGAGACGCGGATCGCCGGCAACGCTCAGCGTAATGGGGCAGGTTGCTTCGCTATTCATCGCAGGACTCCTCGGAGGTCTCGGCGGGTGTATAGGTGTAATACTGAGCCGGCTTAGCTGCAGACTTCGGAGCCGTATCTGCGTCATCGGCGGCCTCGTCCTCGGTCTCGCCGATCAGAACGCGCTCGGTAGGTTGCTCAGCCTCGGCGGCAGCAGCGGCAAGCTTGCGCTCGGCGTCGGCCGCAGGAGCCTTCACCTTATTGAAGAGCTTCTGTACTGCGCCGGCAGCAGAATCGGTCACACTCGAAACAGCGTTACTGGCCTCGGCCATGCTGCCCGTGACCTCAGAAATGTCGCGAACGACCGCCTCAACCTCAACGAGGTTGGACGTCAGGGCGTCTACGGCAGTCTTGCTCGACTTGAGCAGCGGCTCCATCTGCGCCAGCGCGGGCGTGAGCTCGTCAACGGCTCCATCGAGCTTTGCGACCACGGGCTGCGCTTCGGCAATGGTGTTGTTGAGGTCGGTCACCGTCTTGTCGAGCGAATCGACAACGGTGCGGGTTTTGCGCAGGGTGAGCGCAAGCTCAACGACGGCCCACACGCCGGCAACAGCGAGCACCAGCAGGGCGATTTGAATGGGACTCATACAAGCCTCCCAAAGGAATCGAAATACAGACGCTTTTCATGGTACCCCAAAGGGAGCGGAACATGCCAAGGGCCACAGCGTGGGACAAAAATATCAGCAGCTACTTCGGTGCGTTCCCGCTGCGGTCGCGTTCGCTTTGCTCCACGCGCCATTCTTCCCAGCCACGGCCCGCGGGTTGCCAAAACGCACCACGCTCCAAGCCTTCGGGCAAGTAACGCTGATCGACCCAGCCTTCGGGATAATCGTGCGGATACTTGTACACACCGTACTCATCGCTGCCTGGGCGGTGACGATCGCGCAGGTAGCTCGGCACTTCGCGCAGACCACTGCTGTGGATATCGGCCAGCGCTGCATCGATCGATGCCTCGCACGCGTTGGACTTAGGCGCCAGGCACACATAAAGCGCTGCTTGCGCCAGGTTAATGCGGCACTCGGGATAGCCAATGACCTCAGCAGACTTAAACGCGGCGTGCGCCACCAGTAGTGCCTGAGGATCGGCGTTTCCAACGTCCTCGGAAGCCTGAATCATAATACGGCGGGCAATAAACTTAGGGTCCTCCCCCGCATCGATCATGCGCGCAAGCCAGTAAATGGTGGCATCGGGGTCGCTACCGCGCATGGACTTGATGAACGCGCTGATGATGTCGTAGTGCATGTCGCCGTTTTTGTCATACGAAAACCCCCGACGCGGATTGGCGATCTTCACATCGTCGACCGTGATGGGATAGCGCTCCCCCGCAGCCGGCGCTGGCGTCCCTTCCGTATCGGGACGCGTGACGGCAATCTCGCTCGCAAGCTCGAGCGTCGTGAGCGCCGAGCGAGCGTCGCCCGCAGCCAGCGTGCAGATGGTCTTAACCGTATCCTCATCGGCCGAGAACTTACCGTTCAAGCCTTGCGGTGCCTCAAGCGCACGCTCGATAAGCGTTTCGATATCCTCGTCTTTTAAGTGCTCAAGCTCTACCACGCGTCCACGCGACAACAGTGCGGAGTTGACCTCGAAGTACGGGTTTTCGGTCGTGGCGCCAATCATAATGACGGTACGGTTTTCAACCGCATGCAAAAGCGCATCCTGCTGCGACTTCGAAAAACGGTGAATCTCGTCGATGAACAAGATAGTACGGCGGTCATACGTATTCAGGCGCGTCTTTGCCTCGTCGATCACGCGACGCAGGTCCTTCACGGTGCCCGTCACGGCGCTAACCTCGACAAACTCGCTCTTAGTATGGTTGGCGATGATATGCGCCAGCGTCGTCTTGCCCGTACCGGCAGGCCCGTACAAGATCACGCTCGACAGCACGTCGTGCTCAATCGCCGCACGCAGCCACGAACCCTTGCCCACGGCCTTCTGCTGGCCCACGTACTCATCGAGCGAATTGGGGCGCATGCGCACCGCGAGCGGCGCATTCTTAAAGGAACGCTCGCGCGTCGAAGCAGAAAAAAGGTCGTCCATAACCATCCCGTACATCAGTCTCAGTCATCGTATACGAACAGTATACCGAAAAGATACGAACTACCGTTCGTTAATATAGGTGCGATGCGGAAACTTCAGACCCGGGAATAGTTTGCTCGTCAGCTCGCAGAAATAACCGTCCGTCATACTCGCGATGTAATCCACCACCGCTTGATTCTTGTCGTCCTGCCAGGCATAGGTGCGATCGTAGTAGGAAAGCTGCTGCTCAATGCGCGAAATGTGGTGCTTAAAGATGTAAGAGGACTCGTCGCCATCATTTAAATCCTGCAGGCAACGGTCGTAGAGCTTTTCGAACGCCTCGCGCAGCTCCGCCTCCGAATCGCCCTCGATGCCGCCCTTGCTGTAGATCTTCTCGTAGTTCTCGCGCTTGGCTCGGCGGATTTCCTCAAACAGATCCTCGCTCATCTCGATACGCGGTTTGCCGTAACTATGCTCAACGATATCGACAGAAGCGTGCGTGAGGATCCAGCTGTTGTAAAAACCGCCCAGACCGTCGTCAAAAGCGTCGGGTTCAAGCAGGCCCGCCGCGATCGCATCCTGGCGATCACGACCGACGTAGGCGAGGATATCCGAGATGCGCACGACGCAGCCCTCGAGCGTCATGGGGCGCAGATGCTCAATCGCGCTATAACCCGTGGCGATGCAATCCTCGACTGTCTGATCGAACTGTTCAAAGGATGCCATGCTCGACAGCTCAAACACGCGCTGCTCGTACTCGCCGTTGTGGCACAGCACGCCATCGAGCGTCTGGAGCGACACGTTGCGGCCATAGAGTGCATCGAGCACGCGCACCGACTGTACGTTGTGGAAAAAGAAACGACCGGTGCGCTCGTGATAGATATCGTTGAGGAAGCGCTCGCCGGCATGGCCGAAGGGCGTATGTCCCAGGTCATGACCCAGACCAATTGCCTCAATCAGGTCGCAATTGAGCCCCAAGGCGCGACCGATATCGCGCGCAATGCGCGAGACGAGCTGCACATGCAGGCCACGACGCGACAAGTCGTCGTTGCTGCGAAAGCTAAAGACCTGCGTTTTACCTGCATAGCGGGTGTATGCCGGCAGATGGAGGATCTTCTCGGTATCGCGCATAAACGCCGGGCGCATAAGCGTGCCTTGGTCTGCGGCACGGGCGACACGACGAACGACCTGGTCGTCATTGCAACGATACGGGTTGATGGCACCCGATGCACGATCGGCGGCAATGCGCTCGATAAGCTCGGGCGACAACGCCGAGGGAATACGGTCCATGCGCGCCTTGATGGCGGCCGTTTCTTGATTAGTTGCCATGGCATGCTCCTTAAGAAGGATGCGCAATCGGTTACAGCGTGCAGCCCACGACCTCGATTATGGCAAAAATCGACACCAAAAACGGCAGCAATGGCAGGGAGCGCGATTTTGTGATGAGGCAGGCGATGGCAAGGAACAGGAGTGCGGCGGCAAATGCCACGATGCCGCCCATGGGGTCGAGCGTACAAAACGCGAAAAGCGCCTTGGCATCCCCCATGCCAATACCCGGGGCTTGACGGAGGCGCCGCCAGAGGCACTCAGTCAGCACGAGAGTAAGGTACACGATGACAGCAGGACCAGCATGGTCAAGAGCCGTGTCCATGCCACGATCGAGCCAAACCCCCGCAAACGCCGCTATGGCACAAGCCCCGGCAAGCGCGTTCGGGAACCGCCGCTCCCGCGCATCGATGATGGCGCCGGTGATGGCGCACAGCCAAAACGGGATATAGACCATCGAGCACCTCCTCGAACATCGGTCTCAAAGCAAAAACCACCACAAAGGTGCCTGTCCCCTTTGTGGTGGTTTTGATGGTGGTTATTTGGCGCCTTGCATAACCTCGTCGAGGGTTACGCTGACGGCGTGCTGCGTCGGGACCCAGTCGACCTTCAGGAACAGTGCAGCCACCGTGATGGGGATATAGCTGAACATAAAGATCGGGAAGGTGAACAGGTTGGTCACCAAACGCCACTTCTGCGCACAGTGAATGTGTTTGTACTCAAAGATGGTCGTAAGCAGCGCCAGGATAAAGAAGGTCTGGTACATCATCGCGAAGGTCATAATGAGTGAGGCGGCACAAGCCTGCATCTCGACCTCGGTAGCCAAGAAACCGTGCGAGAGCCCGCCCACGATGAGGAAGGTCGCGTTGGCGAGCATGGAGATCAGGGACAGCAGCATGCCCGGCGCGATGGTCATGAACATGTCGTAGGCAGCAAAGCGGCGATAGCGGAAGGTCGATTTGACCAGGTGTTTGCCATACGTAAAGAATACCTGGTAGAAGCCCTTGGTCCAGCGCATACGCTGCTTCCAAGAGGCCTTAAACGTCACCGGCTGCTCATCAAAGAACTCTGCCGGCGCATAACCGATGCGAATACCGTGAATGGCGCAGAACGTGGTGAACTGAATGTCCTCGGTCAGTGTATGGAACTGCCAGCCGTGCATGCCCTCGATCACGCTCGCCGAGATCAGGTAACCCGAACCCGAAACAGCGCAGGACGTCTTGCAGATATTACGCGCGTTGTTGAGGAAGCGCGCCTCGCGCAGATACCAAGTGGCGTTGGCGGCCGAAATCCATGAGCTGCCAAAGTTCTTAGAATTACGATAGCTCGTGACCACATGGAAACCCTGGTCAAAGGCATCGTTCATCTTGGAGACGTAATCGCGGGAGATAACGTTATCCGCGTCGAAGATAAAGTAGCCCTCAAACGTGTCGGGATACTCATTGAGGATACGATCGAAACCAAAGTCCATGACCCAGCTCTTACCCTTGCGGGCAAGGTCGTTACGCTCGTAGACGATAGCGCCGGCCTCGCGCGCGAGCTGCGCGGTGTTGTCGGTACAGGCATCGGCGACGACAAAGACTTCGATAAGCTCGGACGGATAATCCTGGTCCTTAATGGAGCGCACGAGGTTGGCGATTACCGCCTCCTCATTATGCGCCGCAATGAAGAAGGCGTAGCGATGGAGCTTTTTGGCCTTGGGTGGCGCGACCTCACCGCGGAGAGCGCCAATGACAAAGAAGACCACCTGATACAGGAAGCAAAACGTGAGCAGCGTAACCACAATCTGGTTAAAGATCACGATGGGCGTGTTGGTTTGCAAAAAGGCGAGCATGCAGGCTCCCGAGAACGCGTTACGTAAACAACAATATATCTTACCGCAGGCTAATCGAGTTCAAGAAACCACCTAATACTGGCTAGGCTTCGAGCAGACCGAGCTGCGGAACGATATCGTCGCCAGCAGCGGTGCGGCCAAGCGAGCGCGGGGCCAAATCGTCCAAGACGGCGGCGAGATCCCACGGCAGCTCGTCGCGGCACTCAATGCGCTCCCCCGTCACGGGATGGTCGAACGCCACGCGCCAGGAATGCAGGAATTGCCTGGTCAGACCCTGATCGGCGCGTGCATCGCACTTTCCGTAGAGCGGATCGCCCACGCAGGCATGATTGATATGGCGCATGTGCACGCGAATCTGGTGCGTGCGGCCGGTAAACAGATGGCACTCGACGAGCGTATAGCCATCGTCAAAGCGGGTGGAATCGAAACGCTCGAGGACCTTGAAGGTCGTGATGGCCTGACGCGCGAAAGGATCGTCAGACACCGCCATCTTGACGCGGTCGCGCGTGGAACGGGCTATACCGGTGTTGATGGTGCCCTCGTCCATGGCAATATGGCCGTGGACGAGCGTGATATAGCGACGGTCGAGCGTTCGCGTGCGGATAAGGTTCTGCAACGCGCGCTGGGTGTCGTCGTCCTTGGCCGCGAGCATAAGGCCCGAGGTATCGCGATCCAAACGATGCACGATACCGGGGCGGTCCTCGCCCTGCACGGTACCCAGATGATCGATACCGCAGTGATAGACCAGGGCATTGGCAAGCGTGCCGCTCTCATGGCCATGGGCAGGATGGCACACCAGGCCGCGCTGCTTGGAGAGCACGATGAGGTGGTCGTCCTCGTAGCGAATGTCGAGGGGGATGGCCTCGGGAATCACATCGGTGGGATCGTGCGGCTCAGGAAGATCGACCGAAATACGGTCGCCGGCACGCACGACGTATTTTTTGGACAGGCAGGTCTCGCCATTGACAGCAACGGCACCGCCCTCGATCAGATGCGCGCAGGCAGAGCGCGTAGGGCAGCCATCGTTGGCGCCCAGATAGGCGTCAAGACGCTGACCAGCGGTATCGTCGGCAACAAGAATATGGATGTCGGCCATTAGCGCTCGTTCCTTTCGCGAATCTTGCGGGCACGCTCCCCACGCTGCTTAGCCTTGCGCTTGGCGCGGGCCTCGTCACGGGCGTTAAGCTCGGCGGTCGCATCGACCTCACGGGCCGCGGGACTCAAGAACATATAGCCGAAGAGGGCGAGCACGACGCCCACGGTAATGCCGATATCGGCAACATTGAAGACGGGAAAGTCGATGAAGGTGGTGGCGATAAAATCGGTCACGAAGCCAAAGGCCAGACGGTCGATAGCGTTACCGATGGCGCCGCCCGTAACCATCGCCATGCCCACAACCTCTAGGTGGGCAAGCTGGGGTGCACGATCGAGGTACACGGCAATGGCGATAATGACCGCCAACGCCAACACGGCAAATGCAACGCCATGCCCCTCGCCCATGCTAAAGGCAGCACCGATATTGCGCACAAACAGGAAGTCGATCACGCCGGGGATAACAGTCACATGCAGAGCATCGCCCGCGGCACGAACCGCAAGCTTGGTCAGCTGATCAACAAGCAGCACAGCCAGCGCCACCCCACCAGCAACGCCCAACCGCCAACGCAAAGGCGGTGTCATATCCCCAGTACGGCCCAAATCAATCCCCTACCTTCAAGAACTTGAATTCCGTTTAGTGCAAGTAATCATCTTATAGTGACAAACGCCAAACGCGCAGCATATTCACCAACGAAAGCCAAATAACCAGCACAAAACAAAAGCGACATTCCGAAGAACGGAATGTCGCTTATTGTCAGCGGAGCAAATGGACCAAAGACGCCCAAATTCGCCCAATAACTAAAATGCTAGGTTACCGAGCCTTAAAGGGCTTCGGCGCAGCGTTTACAGATGTGAGCGTGGCCGTTGTACTCGCCGACGGTGGTGCGGTAGTTCCAGCAACGGTCGCAGCACTCGCCCTCGGCAGCCTCGATGACAACGGAAAGCTCCTCGCCCTGGGTCAGTTCAACATCGGAGACGATGTAGAACTCGGCCAGATCGACGGCCTTGTCACCGGTCAGCAGCGCGTACATCTCGGCGGGAACGACCGCCTTGACGCGGACCTGCTGGCTCTTGGTGAAGGTGCCTGCGGAGCGGGCATCCTCAAGGGCCTTGGTCACGGCGCTACGGAGCTCGAGCGAAGCCTCGAGCACGCCCTCAAACTCATTGGCCTCGTCGACCGTGATGGGCGACTTGTACCAATCGAGCAGCGCAGCGTACTTCTGATGATCGACGCAGCCGGCGGGCGCATAGGCCATGGCCTCGTCGACCGTGTAGGACAGGATCGGCTGCAGGTCGCGCATGAGCATCGAGAAGAGCTCGGCCAGCACGGTCTGGGCGCTGCGGCGCTCGAGCGAACCGGGCTTGTCGCAGTACAGACGGTCCTTCAGGGCGTCGAGGTACACGTTGGAAAGCTCGGTAACCACGAAGTCGTAGAGCGCACGGTAGGCGCGCGGGAACTCGTAGCAAGAGTAAGCGTCGTCGACCTCGGCCTGGACCTGGGTCAGACGGGCAACCATGAGCTTGTCGAGCGGCAGCAGGTCGGCAAAGGCGACGCCGTCGGTCTCGGGCTCAAACTGACCCTCGAGCTCGGAGAGCAGGAAGCGCAGCGTGTTGCGGAAACGACGGTAGGCATCGGACGTACGAGCGAGAATCTCGTGGTCGATGGACACGTCGGAGCTGGTGTCGACGGAGGCAACCCACAGGCGGATGATGTCGGCGCCCATCTCGTCGCAGACCTTGTTGGGGTCGATGACGTTGCCGAGCGACTTGGACATCTTGCGGCCCTGGCCATCGAGGGTGAAGCCCTGCGAGACGACCGCCTTGTACGGAGCGTGGCCGTTGGCACCCACCGAGGTGAGCAGCGAGCTCTGGAACCAACCGCGGTGCTGGTCGGAGCCCTCGAGGTACACGTCCGCCGGATACTCCAGCTCGGGACGGTACTCACAGACGGCCTTCCAGGAGACGCCGGAATCCCACCACACGTCGAGGATGTCCTTATCGGCCTTGAGGTGATGACCGCCGCACTTGGGGCAGACGCAGGACTCGCCCAGGTAGCTCTCGGGAGCGTCGGTGAACCAGGCGTCGGAGCCCTTCTCGTGGAAGAGCTTGATGACAGCGTCGAGCGTGGCATCGTTCATGACCTTCTCGCCGCAGTCGGCGCAGGTGTAGCTCGGGATGGGCACGCCCCAGTTGCGCTGACGGCTGATGCACCAGTCGGGACGCTGCTCGACCATGGCGCCGATGCGGTTGGCGGCATGAGCCGGGTACCACTTGACGTTCTCGCGAACCTCCTTGCCAGCCTGCTCGCGCAAACCGGTCTTGTCCATCGAGACAAACCACTGGTCGGTGGCACGGAAAAGCACCGGGTGCTTGCAGCGCCAGCAGTGCGGATAGCTGTGCGTGATCTTCTTCTCGAGGACCAGGGTACCGCGCTCGCGCAGGAACTCGATGATGTGCGGGTTGGCCTCGTCGGTATCCATACCGCTGAAGGGGCCACCGGTGCCAAACTCCTCGCCGGTGTAGAACTTGCCGTCGTCATCGACCGGCATGCAGATGTCGGTGATGCCCTCCTTGAGGCAGGCGAAGTAGTCGTCGACGCCGTGGCCGGGCGAGTTGTGGACGATACCGGTACCGTCATCGACACCGACGTAATCGGCCAGCAGCGCCACGCCCTCGACACCGTCGAAGATCGGCTGCTTGTAGTGGATGTGGTGGAAGGTCTCGGCGGGAACCACGTAGGGCTTGCCGTCGACCATGACCGGAGTGTACTCCCAGCCAAACTCCTCGCAGCACTTGGGAGCCAGGTCCTCGAGCATGACCTCGGCGCGGCCGTCGTGCTCGACGGCGACGTAAGCGGCGCCGGGCTTGAGGGAAACTGCCTGGTCGGAGGGGATGGTCCACGGCGTGGTCGTCCAGATGATGAAGTCGACCGGGCCGTCAAAGTTCTCGAGGCCGGCGGGCTTGGAGGTCATCTCGAAGCGCACGAAGATGGAGGGGCTCGTCTCGTCAGAGTACTCGATCTCGGCCTCGGCGAGCGCGGTATGGCAGTGCTTGCACCAGTGGACGGGCTTGTGACCGCGATAGATCATGCCCTTATCGAACATGGCCTTAAAGACCTCGATGTCGGCGGCATCGTGCTGGTGATAGAGTGTCAGATAGGGGTTGTCCCAGTCGCCGAGCACGCCCAGGCGGCGGAAACCGGCCTTCTGCAGCTCGATGTTCTCGACAGCGAACTTGTTGCAGAGCTCGCGGATCTTAGCCGTGGAAGTCTGGTTGAACTTCTCGGTGCCGAGCTTCTCCTCGACCTTGTGCTCGATCGGCTGACCGTGGCAGTCCCAACCGGGGACATAGGGAACTTCGCAGCCCTGCATCATCCAGTAACGGTTGATCATGTCCTTGGAGATCTTATTCATGGCGTGGCCGATGTGGATCGGACCGTTGGCGTACGGAGGGCCGTCGTGCAGCACGAACTTCTTGTGACCCTCGTTCTTCTTCAGAACCTGCTCGTAGACCTTGTTGTCCTGCCAGTCCTTGAGTCGCTTAGGCTCGGACTTGGAAAGACCGGCACGCATGGGAAAACCGGTCTTGGGCAGATTCATCGTCTGCTTGTACTCGTTTGCCACGGTACCCCTTTCATGTCGTGGGCGCGCACGCCCTCTGGGCACCAAAAAAGCGCCCGTCCCTACAAGCTGGGACGAAGCGCCACAAAACGAGCTATATGCCCGCAAAAGCTCTTCGTTTAACCACCCAGCTTAGATGCCCTCGCCCGCGTATTCGCGCGCTCGCATCCGTTACTCGGCTGGCCTGTATCGACGACCATCTCGGCGATATCTACTAAGACGTGCCTGTACGGCGCGCCCGTTGGGACCGCAGCTCCGGGGTGATTTTCATCGGTCGCATGCACGGGCTCTCAGCGCTCCCCGCTCTCTGTAGCATGCGGATGGCCGACTACTCGTCCCCATCAACGCTTATGCGCTGTATGGTAGCACGGTCCGCGCCAGCGAAAAACCCTCAACACTGGTTTTATACGTTCGAAATTTCTCAAGGATGTGTGCCTTCTCTTGGAGCAAAATACCTGAAAGCACTTTATCGAGCGAAAGAAGGTTGCTATGCGCACGATTGGAATGAGCGACTACACCGTTGGCGAGGACTGCTTTGCCGAGCTGCCCGCCGCACTGGCAGAGTACGGAGCGACGAAGGTTGCCATCATTGGCGGCAAGCGCGCCCTGGCCGCGGCGCTGCCGGGTATCGAGGCGGCACTTGAGGGCACCGATGTCGAGGTTCTGGAGACGCGCGTCTACGGCACCAACAGCACGCGTGCCAATATCGCCAAGGTCGTGAACTCCCCTGCCTGCCAGGAGGCTGACGTGCTCATCGCCTGCGGCGGCGGCAAGGCGCTCGACACCGTCAAGACCGCGGCCATCGAGCTCAAGAAGATCGTTTTCACCGTCCCGACGATCTGCTCCAACTGCTCTGCCGCGACCGCCATTGCCGTCGTGTACAACGACGACGGCTCGCTCGAGGGCTATTCGTATCCCAACCGCCCCGCGCACATCTTCATCAATCCCAAGATCATCGCCGAGGCACCTGCAGAGTACTTCTGGGCCGGTGTGGGCGACGCCCTGTCTAAGCAGCCCGAGGTCGAGTACGCCACGAGCGCCGGCAACCTGGAGCACACAGCCGGCCTTGGCCTGGCACTTGCCCACACCTGCTCCGAGCCGCTGTTTACCTATGGCGTCCAGGGCCTCGAGGATGTTCGTCAGGACCTGTCGAGTGAGGCTGTCAAGCAGATCGCACTCGACATCGTGGTCAATACGGGCTATGTCTCGAACCTCACGAACCAGAACGATTACTACTACAACTCGAGCGTGGCGCACGCGTTCTACAACGCCACCTGCAGCATCCCGCGCGAGGGAACGTATCTACACGGCGAGGTCGTGAGCCTGGGCGTGCTCGTACTGTTTGCCTATACGGGCGATACCGAGAACCTTGAGCGCTACGCCGCCTTTAACAAGCAGATGGGCCTGCCCATGACGCTTGAGCAGGTCGGCCTTACCGAGGCGGATATCCCGGCCCTGTGCGAGTTCGCGCACGCCACCAACGAGTGGAAACAGGGCAACCCGGAGCCCTTCACCGACGAGAAGTTCGCCGCCGCTATCAAGGCCGCCAACGCCTACGGCCACACGCTGCTGGCCTAACCTGCCAAAACCACCACAAAGGGGACAGGCACCTTTGTGGTGGTTTTTAATTCTGCAGCATGCTCGGGTCGAATTCGCTTGCGGGGATCACGCGGTAGCCGTGGCGAAGGAGTTGGTCGACGAAGACGCCATTGCCCGGAGTGAGGGTTCCGCTGAACGTTCCGTCGTAGATACGGCCCACGCCGCACGAGGGGCTGCGGTCCTGCAGGATGCAAGCGACGATCTCATCCGGGCCACCCGCCTGTTCGCACATATCGAGCGCGCGCTGGGCGCCCAAGCGAAACTCGCGGTCGACCGACACGCCCTCACGGGTGCGAACCTCACCATCCACGATCTCGGACGGGTCGCGTGGCGTGGGCAGGCCGCCAAAGACCTCGGGGCAGACGAGGAGCACCTCGGTCCCCGTACGCTCGCAGACCTCGACCAACGCGCGATGGTAATTGTCGAGTCCGTTATACTTGCAGCTCTCGCCCATCAAACAGGCGCTCACCACGATCTTCATACATATCCCTCCCAAGCAAAACGCCCCATTTGAGATAGAAACTCAAATGGGGCGTTCGACGCTGTGCAACCAGCCTTACTGCTGCTTCGGCATCAGCGGGTTCTCACGCGACAGGAGATTCATAAACTCCTCGCCCGTGATCGTCTCCTTCTTGTACAGATAACGAGCCAGCTCGTGGAGCTTAAACTTGTTCTCTTTGAGGATCTGCAGGGCGCGGTCGTGCGCGTCCTCGATCAGCTTGGCGACAATTGCATCCACGCGCTCGGCCGTACCGGGGGCGCAGGTGAGCGACGTGTCTTGGTTGAGGTACGCATTCTGAACGGTACCAAGCGCCATCATGCCAAACTCGTCAGACATACCAAAGCGCGTCACCATGTTGCGGGCAAGCTTGGTGGCCTGCTCGATATCGTTGGCGGCACCGGTCGTCATCTCACCAAAGATGAGCTCCTCGGCTGCGCGACCACCGCAATAGACGGCGAGCTTGTCCAGGACCTCCTGACGCGTGGTCAGGAAGCGCTCGTCCTCCTCGACCTGCATGGTGTAGCCCAGAGCGCCGCTCGTGCGCGGCACGATGGTGATCTTCGTAACCGGAGCGGAGCCCTTCTGACGGGCGGCGACGATAGCATGACCGATCTCGTGATAGGAAACGACCTGCTTCTCGTGGTCGGACAGCACCGTGGACTTACGCTGCTGGCCGGCGATGACGACCTCCACCGACTCCTCAAAGTCATCCTGCGTTGCGCGCTTGCGACCCTCGCGGACGGCACGCAGGGCACCCTCGTTGATGATGTTGGCCAGGTCGGCGCCCGAGGCACCGGGCGTGGCGCGGGCAATCGCGGTCAGGTCGATCGGCGGCTCGGTCTTCACGCTCTTGGCGTGCAGCTCAAGAATATTCTTACGGCCGGTCAGGTCGGGCAGCTCGACGGGGATGCGACGGTCAAAACGACCGGGGCGCAGCAGGGCGGGATCAAGGCTGTCGGGACGGTTGGTGGCAGCGAGGACAACGATGCCCTTATGGTTATCGAAGCCGTCCATCTCGGTCAGCAGCTGGTTGAGTGTCTGCTCGCGCTCGTCGTTGCCGCTAAAGCCGCCGCCATCGCGCTTCTTGCCGATGGTATCGATCTCGTCGATGAAGACAATGCACGGGGCCTTTTCCTTGGCCTGCTTAAACAGGTCGCGCACCTTGGCGGCGCCGCGGCCGACGAACATCTCAACAAACTCAGAGCCAGAAATACTAAAGAACGGCACACCGGCCTCGCCGGCAACAGCCTTGGCAAGCAGGGTCTTACCGGTACCCGGAGGGCCAACAAGGAGAGCACCGCGCGGCAGCTTGGCGCCGATCTCCTCGTAGCGCTGAGGCTTCTCCAGGAAATCAACGACCTCCTTGAGGGACTCCTTGGCCTCTTCCTGGCCGGCGACGTCCTTAAAGGTCACGCCCACATCCTTGGAGGCGATCACGCGCGCGCCGGACTTACCCAGTCCGCCGCCGCCAAAACCGCCGCCGCCGAAGTTCATCGACGGGCCGTCATCGCCCATAGCCTTCTTCATGCGGCGGTTGAGCCACCAGCCGATCAGGAAGAAAATCGCCATGGGAAGAATAAGCGTAAGCAGGTAGTAGGTCATCAAACCCGAGTTTTTATCGGGAACGACCGACTCCAGCGAAGCACCAGATTCGAGCACGCGATCGGTAAAGCCCGCATCATTCGGCACACCGGTCGTCTTATAGGCGATGTTCTCGTCCTCGCCCTTCTTGGTGTAATAAATCGTGTAATCGTCCGTGTTGTACTCGACCTTGTCGACGCTCTTCTTATCGAGCGCTTTGACAAACGTCGAGTAGTCGGTCTTCGTAATCTGCTGCGTGTGACCGATGTTGGGGAACAGAACGGTCGAGAGCACGAGGTAGACGACGAAGGCGATGAGCACGTAGAGGATCATATTCCGTCTACGTTTGTTGTCATCCATCTCCATCTGCTTGAACTCCATCTACTGGGGTTGATAATGATTTCTAGAATACCCAACCCGGGCGGCGATAAACCGACGCCGGTCACGAAAGAACAGAGATGGCATCACTGGAAGTCGGCAAGGTTCAGATCTACACGGGCGACGGCAAGGGAAAGACCACAGCCGCACTGGGGCTCGCGCTGCGCGCCACGGGCTATGGACTCAACGTGCTCATGCTGCAGTTTGCCAAGAAGCTGCACTGCGCCGAACACGATGCCGCACCGCGCCTGGGGCTGCGTATTGTGCAGGCCGATCGCGACACGCCCGAGGCTTGCGCCGCGCAGATTATGGAGCTGGCACGCGAGCAGATTTCGCAGGTCGATGTGCTGATCTTGGACGAACTCGGCGAGGCAATGCGCCGCGGCTTTGTTACGCGCGAGGATGTCGAGGAACTAATCGCGATGAAACCCGCCACCACAGAACTCGTGCTCACCGGCCGTGGCCTGTTACCCCTCACCGACCTCGCCGATCTAGTCACCGAAATGCGCCCCGTCAAACACTACTTCGACGAAGGCCTCCTAGCCCGCCAAGGCATCGAGTACTAACCCGGCACTTAGGGACGTTCCTTTTCTGCCGGCACTTGGGGACGTTCCTATTGTGCCGGCACCCAGGGACACTCCTGTTCGATAAACAGCCAAGGAATCTAAACTTCATTCCATCCTATCGTGCCTGAAACTACTGAAGTGCGACCGATGCCAACGACTCTTACTATCTGATTGATCGTAAGGCCAGCTCTTCTCATTTTGCATAAAATGGGTCTGCGTTCTGAAGGTTTCATAGATGCAAGCTCGGGAAGCGATACAGGGAAAGCAACTCCCTTGGCGACTTCAAGCGCCTCGTCATCCAAGATGCGTGGACGAGGCTCGGCATCATAAGGCGTCTGGTCAATTCGATCAGTAAGATAGCGCCGATATTCAAGAGAGCCGCCCACAAGATCTAGGACAATCCCGGGGTCACAGAACCCAAATCCATCATACCCATAGGCATATGCTCGGTAACTGGACCAACGATATACATCAACAGCAGAAATGCCAGCTTTGACCGGATTCATGTGGATATAGTCAGCAAGCGAAATGGCTTGAACATCATTCTCAACTGGGATATTTGTAAATCTATCTTGGAACAGGTGGCCCACTCGACCGGTCTTACGATTGAAATGCATGGCATACGACGTGAGGACCCCGCTCATGCACGAAGAAATCTTCCCATGAGGATCGTCAACCATAAGATGAAAATGGTTCGACATAAGACACCACGCCGTAACGCCAATGCCATTACCGACGAGCTTATCCTCGAACAACGTAAGCATCCGATATCTATCTTCGTCGTCTTCGAAGATGCAAATGCCACCATTTCCACGCGCAATAATGTGGTTGCAGCCCGTTAGTGAAATGACTCGAGCAGTTCTCGGCATATCGCCCTCCCATCACAAACCCTGCGGGCAACATCTGATAGGCGCGGACGATCTAATTTGCTAAGCCCGAACTGACAGTTTACAGGGCAAGGCAGACAGGATCTCCGAAAACGGCAAAATAGCTTCACAAGGAGTGTCCCAAAGTGCCGGCACATAAGGAACGTCCCTATGTGCCGGCAGAAAAGGAACGTCCCCAAGTGCCGGGTTAGGCGGTGGCGCGACCGAGCCAGTTGCCGCTGTGATGGTAGACGGTGAACATCGTGGCGGTGATTACCCAGGTTACGGGGTAGACCAGCAGCAGATGCTCGAGCGAGGGGTCGAGCGGCATAATCGCGAACACCCACGCCACGCGGAGCACGACCGTGCCGAAGATCGTGAGCATCATAGGCTGGAAGCTCACGCCAGCGCCACGGATGGAGCCGGACGCGTTTTCGATAATCGAGAAAATCGCGTAAAACGGCGCGATGAAATGAAGAATCGTCGTGGTGTAAGCCGAAATTGCGACGTCGTCGATAAACAAACGCGAAAGCGGGCCCGAAAACACCAGCAGCACAGCGGACAGGCCGCCGATAAGCACAAACGACAGCGCGAGCGACGTGTGGTATCCCTTTCGCATGCGATCGTAATTGCGCGCACCAAAGTTCTGTGCTGAAAACGTGGTGATCGACACGCCGAGCGCCTCGGTCACCATCCAGATAATGCCGTCCAGGCGGCCGGACAGGCCCCAAGCGGTCGTGACATCGGCGCCAAACGAATTCACCGACACCTGAATCAGCACGTTCGAGATCGAATACGCCGCAGACTGAACGCCCAGCGGCAAGCCGCACGAGAGCATGCTCTTGCAGATACCGGGGTCGATACCGAGTTTAGATGGCGAAAGACGCCACGCGCCCGGGGCGCGCATCATGCGAACCACAATCATCGTAGCGTTAGAGCAGATAGTCAGCGCCACCGCGATGCCGCAGCCCAGCGCTTCCATGTGCAGCACGGCAACAAAGAGAATGTCGAGTGCCACATTGACAAAGCAGCCGGAGGCAATGATCACGGCAGGCCCGCGCGTGTCACCCACGGCGCGCAACAGCGCTGTGCCCATGTTGAGCAGCAACGCCGCAAACATCGCGGCAAAGTAGCAGCGGGCGTAAGCCACACCCTCGGCCAGCAGCTCGTGTGGCGTATTCATCAGCACGAGCATCGGCTCGACAAACACCATGCCGAGAATGGAAATGACAATGCCGCCCACCAGTGCGAGCGTCATGGCCGTATGGACCGATCGGCTCAGGCGCTCGTCGTCGTGCTGGCCAAAATACTGACCCGTGATAACGGCAAAGCCGGCGCCCACGCCGACACAAAAACCAATGCAGAGCTCCGTAAGCACCATCGTGGCCTGAATGCCGCCCAGCGCGAGCTTGCCGCCAAACTGACCGACGATATACGTACCAATAAGCGTGTATGCCTGTTGAAAGAACGAGCTAAAAAAGATGGGAACGCACAGCGACAGCAGCTGCTTCCAAATGACACCCTGTGTTACATCGATAGCCGTAGATTTCTTAGCCACACGCCCTCCCCACCAGCGCACGTCAAACAACAAAACGGCAATTTAAGACCAAAGCCAATACCAGCTTAGCACCGACCGGGATCGGTCGATACACCCCGAATCAGAGCCCGGTGCGAAATATCTGCCTAGTGATACAAACCCGGCTGGTAGTGGTACTCGTTGCTCACATGCGGGCACAGCTGCCAAAAGGCGACAGCACTTGCCGCGGCCACGTTGAGCGAATCGACCCCATGCGCCATCGGAATACGCACGGCGCGGTCGCAGCCTGCAATGGTCTTGGCGCCCAAGCCAGCACCCTCGGTGCCCATAAAGATTGCCAGGCGGTCAATCTCCTGCAGCACGGGATCGTCCAACGACACCGAATCATCCGTCAACGCCATGGCGGCACACGAAAAGCCGGCATCGTGCAGCGCGGACAGACCATCGTGCGGCCACACGCGTGCCTCGCTGCCAATGCGCGTCCAGGGCACCTGGAACACCGTGCCCATGCTTACGCGGGCCGAGCGACGGTACAGCGGATCGCAGCAGGTGGGACTCACCAAAATGCCATCGACGTTCAGCGCGGCAGCCGAGCGGAAAATCGCGCCGACGTTGGTGTGGTCGACAATGCCCTCGAGTACGCAGACGCGTACTGGGCGCTCCCCCGCCGCCCCGACGACGCCGCCCAAGAACTCATCAACCGGAATCTGACGCGGACGACGGAATGCCGCGAGCGCACCGCGCGTCACGTTAAAGCCGGTCAGCTGCTCCATAAGCTCCATCGAGGCAACGAACACAGGAACCGGACCCGCGCCCTCGCGTAGCGTCAGGCGCTCAAACAGCGGCATCATCTGGTCGAGCCAGCGCTCGCCCAAAAGAAAGCTCACCGGCTCGTATCCGGCTCGCACCGCGCGCTCGATGACCTTGGCGCTCTCGGCGATAAAAATGCCCTTCTGCGGCTCCAGCACGCAACGCAGCTCGCGCTCGGTCAGTCGCATGTAGGCATCGAGCCGCTCGTCCTCGAGCGAATCAATTCGCAGCACCTCAACGGCATCAGTCATAGCAGCCAGCCCGCACCCTTCTTTACAGCACATCTATACCAAACGAGGCGACGCTAAGCGCCGCCCCATACATTCAAACAATCCGATGATACCGTTCACGCCGGACGATTTACGCCTCAACGCGACGATACGTTACGAACTCATAATCGACACCCTCGTCGCCCTCGCCCGAGGCAATCGTGGCAACACCGCCACGCCGCGCAATCTCCCACGCGAGATCGGCATCCAGATCGGGAAAGTACGTATCCACGTCATGCACGCAATGGTTATGCGTAACCTCGGCCTCGGCGCAATACGGCAAAAACTGCCGATACACCTCGCCGCCACCGATCACCCACGCAACGGGCTCATCGGCTACCGCGGCGAGCGCTTCGTCGACGCTATGCACCACGTCGACACCCTCGGGCGCAAAGCCTTGGTCGCGCGTGAGCACAATGTTGCGGCGATTCTTGAGCGGACGCCCGCCGGGAAAACTCAGCAGCGTCTTGCGTCCCATAATGACCGGGCAGCCTTTGGTGCACGCCACAAAATGACGCATGTCGGCACGGTTGGACACCACCATGTCGCCCTCGCACCCAATACCCCAGTCATCGCACACGGCGACAATGGCAGAAAGCTTACACGTCATGCGCGTCACCTACACCGCAATGGGGATGTTCTTGACCTGCGGGCCGTGCTCATAGCCCTCGACAATCAGATCATCGGTCGTAAACGCATAGAAATCATGCACATCGGAGTTAAGCGTCACCTTGGGCGCCGCAAACTGCGGGCGCTCGATAAGCTCACGGACGATATCGACATGACGGTCGTAAATGTGAGCATCGGCAATCACGTGCAGCAGCTCGCCAGCGATCATATCGACCGACTGCGCGACCATCATCAGCAAAATGGCGTACTGGCACACATTCCAGTTGTTCGCAGCCAAAATGTCCTGGCTACGCTGGTTGAGGATCATGTTGAGCGTCGGCTTGTCGTCCTGCGGTCGCTGCGTCACGTTATACGTGACGCTGTAGGCACACGGATACAGGTGCATCTCGGACAGGTCGCTAAACACGTAGGTATTCGTCATAATGCGGCGGCTGTACGGCGTGTTCTTAAGGTCGTACAGCACACGGTCCATCTGATCGAAGTCACCCTCGGCATAATGGCTCTTCTGCCCAATCTGATACCCGTAGGCCTTGCCGATGGAGCCAGTCTCGTCGGCCCACTCATCCCAAATATGGCTGTTGAGGTCATGCACGTTATTGGACTTCTTTTGATAGATCCACAGGATCTCATCCATGGCAGATTTGAGGGCCGTACGACGCAGGGTAAGCGCCGGAAACTCCTCACGCAGGTCGTAGCGTGCCGTGACGCCAAAGTTTTTAATGGTATAGGCAGGGGTGCCGTCCTCCCACACCGGGCGGACCTTTTGGCCCTCGGTGGTGGTGCCATGGTCCAGAATATCGCGGCACATGGTTACAAACTGTTGATCAGCCTTGCTCATTGACCCTCCTGTCAGTCGCCTATAAGCGAGATTCATTGTAGCCTAGGCACATGCGGCCCCACAGCCCAAACATAAGCCCTCGTTTTCTGGCATATGCCAGAAATTCCTTGCGCAAATCCACGCGTTCGCTATTCTATTGTTGACATATGTCAGATAAGGAGGGCGCATGGCAGGAAGACGCGAGAAACTGCGCCGCGTCGGGATCATCCCCGAATATCGCGGCTTTACCCCTGACGGCCTAGCCAGTGGAGACGCCATCGACATGACAATCGACGAGCTCGAAGTCCTGCGGCTGTGCGACCTGGAAGGCCTCAATCAGGAGGCCGTCGCCCAGCACATGGGCATTGCCCGTGCCACGGTGGCGGCTATTTGCAGCCGAGCGCATCGCAAGGTGGCAAACGCGTTGGTCAATGGTCGGGCGCTCACCATCGAAGGCGGCAATATCGCGTACTCCCCCATCACCACAACAACGGCCGCATGGCCAGCAAAGGAGATCGACACCATGAGGGTGGCAACCACGTACGACAACGGCAACATCTTTATGCACTTTGGCCGCAGCGAGCAGTTCAAGATCTATGACATCCAGGACGGCAAGGTGCTCAACGAGCAGGTCGTAGGCACCGGCGGCACCGGTCACGGCGCCCTGGCGGGCCTGCTCGCCAACGGCGGTGTGGACACGCTCATCTGCGGCGGCATCGGCGGTGGCGCTATCAACGCGCTTGCCCAAGCCGGCATCACGGTATACGCAGGTGCCCAGGGCAGCTGCGACGCTTGCATCGAGGCCCTTATCGCCGGCACGCTCGCACAGAACGGCGAGGCCACGTGCGGCTGCCACGGCCATGACCACGACCACGACCACGAACATGGCGATTCCTGCGGCTGCCACGATCATCACGAGCACGAGGGCCACGAGGGCTGCGGCTGCCACTAACGGCACGGCAAACCAAGCTCGGGGTGCAACGTCGCACGCGACCCGAATATCCAGCCCCACAACAAAGGCCACCCGGTAGCTTCCGAGTGGCCTTTGCCATATCAAGCTGGAATTACAGCTCTATTTCTTATTACGCATCTGCGCTTCCATCTGGCGCAGCAGTTCCATATCGGACTTGGGGCCGCCCATACCCAGGCCGCCCATGCCACCCAGACCCATAGCGTCCAAGCCAGGGATATTGGGCATGCGCATCTTCTTGCCCTTCTTGCCCTTCTTGCCCTTTTTGCCGCCGGCCTGTGCCTGATTGGCCATCGTGCGCATGCGGCCCATCATCTTATTCATCTCGCCCCACTGCTTCATAAGGCTGTTGACCTCGGTGGGGGTCACGCCGGCGCCCTTGGCAATACGGGCGCGACGCTGGCCGTTGATGATGGAGGGACGCAGACGCTCCTCCTTGGTCATCGACATGATGATGGCCTCGTTCTTATCGAAGATGCCCTCGTCCAGGTTGCCGCCCATCTGGTTGAGCGCGCGCTGGCCGCCGGGTAGCATACCCAGAATGCCCTTCATGCCGCCCATCTTCTTGACGGCCTTCATCTGGTCGAGCATATCGTTCATGGTGAAGCCCTCGCGCAGCATACGCTCGGCAGCCTCGAGCTGTTCGGCATCGGCGGCCTCCTGGGCCTTCTCGATGATGCCGACGACATCGCCCATGCCCAAGATGCGCTTCGCCATGCGGTCCGGGTAAAACGGCTCCAGTGAGTCGGGCTTCTCGCCCATGCTCACGAACTTGATGGGCTTGCCGGTCACCTGACGCACCGAAAGTGCGCCACCGCCACGGGCGTCACCGTCGAGCTTGGAGATAATCACGCCGTCAAAATCGGTGCGCTCGGCAAACGTCGAGACCACGTTGACGATGTCCTGGCCAGTCATGGCGTCGACGACCATCAGCACCTGGTCAGGCTTGACGGCCTTCTTGATGTCAACGGCCTCTTGCATCATCTGCTCGTCGATCTGAAGACGACCGGCGGTATCGACGATCACCACGTCGCGCAGGTGGTCGACGGCCTCCTGGATAGCGCCCTTGGCGATGTCGATCGGGTGCGCACCGTCGCCGCGGAAGACCGGCACGCCGATCTCGCCACCGAGCGTGGCCAGCTGGTCGGCAGCGGCGGGACGGTAGACGTCGCACGCGGCGAGCAGCGGCGAGCGGCCCTGCTTCTTGAGCAGGTAGGCCAGTTTTACGGCCGCCGTGGTCTTACCGGAGCCTTGCAGGCCCACGAGCATAATGACATTAGGAATGCGGTTACTAAAAACGAGCTTGCTCTCGGTGGAGCCGAGCATCTCGGTGAGCTCGTCGAGCACGATCTTGACGACGTTTTGCGCCGGCGACAGCGACTCCATGACCTCGGCGGTCATGCAGCGCTCCTTAGTCTTGGCAACGAACTCCTTGACAACCTTAAAGTTAACGTCGGCCTCGAGCAGCGCCATGCGAATATCGCGCATGGCCGAAGTAATATCGGCCTCGGTCAGCTTACCCTTGCCGCGCAGGCGGTCAAATGTGTCGTTGAGGCGATCGCTCAGAGAATCAAACACTAGTCACTCCTTAATTGGACTCGCCCACCAGGGCGCGGCAGAAATCTTTGGCGTTAAACTCCTGCAGGTCATCGACCTGCTCACCCACGCCGATGCGCAGAATCGGGAGCTTGAGCTTCTCGGCCACGGCCATGGCGATACCGCCCTTAGCCGTGCCGTCGAGCTTAGTCATGATAATACCGTCCAGGCCCAGCGCCTCGTTAAACTCGAGCGCCTGGTTCAGGCCGTTCTGACCAGTGGCGGCATCGATCACAAGCACGACCGAGACGGGCATGGGGCCGGCGGCCATATTGGCGGCGCGCTTACGCGTCACGTTGACTACCTTGGCGAGCTCGCGCATGAGCTCGGGGCTCGTGTGCAGACGACCGGCGGTATCGATGAGCACCAGGTCACTGCCGCGCTTATCGGCCTCGTCGAGCACGTCATAGCACACGCTCGCCGGATCGGAGCCGCGGTCACGCTTGATGACCGGCACGCCAGCGCGCTGGCCCCATACATCGAGCTGCTCGATGGCGGCGGCACGGAAGGTGTCGGCCGAACCGATCACCACGTTCTTGCCGCGGGCGGCCATGGCGCTTGCAATCTTGCCGACCGTGGTGGTCTTGCCGGCGCCGTTGATGCCGACAAACAGCACACAGCTCGGCGTATCGGAAAACGGGTCGCGTTCAACAGGCACAAAATGGCCCTCGAGCTGCTCGGCCAGGGCGCGGCGAAGCTGCGGGGCGGTCTTGAGGTTCTTCTTGGCCGCGGCGTCGCGCAGGTCATCAGAGACCTGAATGGCGACCTCGGCACCCATGTCACCCATGACGAGGGTGTCCTCAAGATCCTCCCAAAAATCCTCGTCGACCTCGCCGCCAAAGTAGAAGACCTCGTTGAGGGCCTCGCGGCTGCGCTCGAGTCCGCGCGAGAGTGCGTCAAAGAATCCCATTATGCATTCACGACCTTTCCGGTTTCGCGATCGAGTTTTTGCGAGACGACGCGACTGACGCCGTCGGCTTGCATCGAGACGCCGTAGAGAACGTCAGCATCCTCCATAGTACGGCGCTGATGCGAGATTACCAAGAGTTGCGTATCGGAACGCAGCACATCGAGGGCGCCGATGAGCTTGGACAGGTTAGCGTCGTCGAGCGCAGCCTCGACCTCGTCCAGCACATAGAACGGCACCGTGCGCGTACGGTATACGGCAAAGAGCAGGGCGAGCGCCGTCAGGCTCTTCTCGCCACCCGACATGAGCATCATCTTGGTGATGCGCTTGCCGCGCGGCTGCGCCACGACCTCAATGCCCGTCTCGGCCGGATGCTCGGGGTCGGTCATCTCAAGGTGAGCCTGACCGCCCGGGAAGAGCATGGCGAAGATCTCGCGGAAATTCGCATCAACCTTCTCAAACGTCACCAGGAACGCCTTGCGCATCTTGCGGTCGATCGCCACGGTGATCTTGGTAAGCGCCTTGCGCGCGCTCTCAAGATCGGCCAGCTGCTCCTCGATGTAATCGGCACGGCGCTTGAGCTGCTCGTACTCCTCCATGGCGACCTGGTTCACAGGGCCCAGGTTGTTGATCTGGCGCACGAGTTGGTTAAGCTCGCGCTCGGCGGCATCGCGGTCGGTGGGCGCCGGCAGCATGAGCGCTTCCTCGAGCACCGTGGTACCGTCGGCAGTGATGGCCTTGATGGCAGCCTCGACCTGCACCTCGAGCTTGCCGCGCGCCACCTTGAACTCATTTTGCGCCGTAGCGGCAACATCGACCCTCTCTTTGGCGCGGGCGACCTCGGTCTTGGCGTCCTCGATGGTCTTCTTAAGCGAAGCCGAGTCCGCCTCCTCAAGCGATGCCTGATCGCGCAGGCGCGCAGCCCAGTCCGAGGCACGCTCCAACAGGGCAGAATAGCGCTCATGCATGGGATCGACGCGAAGGCGCAGCAGCTCGAGCGAGCGTGAGGCCTGACGCGTCCCGCGGATACGACGGTCGATACCCTCCAGGCGATGCTCAAGATCGGGCACGCGGCCCTTCAGCGAACGCAGGCGCTCGCTCGTCTGGGCCAGGCGGACCTTGGCGTCGGCGAGCTTACCGGCAGCCTCGGAATCGTCACGGCGCACGCGGTCGAGCTCGTCGTTGGCCTCGGCAATCTGCAAGCCCAAGTCGCTCGCCTGCGCACGAGCTTCGTCACGCGAGCGAGTAAGTTCATCCACGCGTGGACGAGCGGCACGGACGGCCTCTGCGGCATGCTCACGGCGCTTGGAAATGCGCACGCGCTCGACCTCGGCGTTGTTGGCGCTTTGCTCAAGGCGGCCGATCTCGGACAGCAGCGAGCGACGCTCACCCTCAAGGCGGGCAATCTCGCCGGCAGCATCGCCCTCGGCGGCACGGGCCTCCTCGACGGCAACGTTGGCCTCAACGACTTGGTCCGAAACATGCTCAAACACGGCAGCAAGATCGGGCTCCAAGCCCTCGAGCTCACGGATGCGGCGCTTGCGCTCCAAGGCACCCGAAGCCTCGCCGGCATCGAGCCCCACGCGCACCAAGCCGCCACAGGCAACGCGGGCACCGTCGGGGGTCACATAGGTCACGCCATCCACAACCGGCGCAGCCAGCGCGGTGGCCAAATCGTCGACCACGTAATAGCCGCCGAGCAGTGCCTCGACAACCGGACCATAACCGGCGCGCACGGACAGACGGTCGACCAGACGGGTTCCGGCAGCACCCTCGGCGGCGGCAGAACCGCTCACGCCGCGCGCCACCAGCAGCGCCTCGCCCGAGGCCTTCTTCTGGTCCAAGGCAGCGCGACCGGCGCGCTCAAGCGCGGCACTGTCGTCGAACAGCAACGCATCGATATCGCCGGCAAGCAGCTGCTCAACCAGGCCCTCGAGATCGCGAGGGGCTTCGAGCACGTCGCCCAGACGGCCCGAAACATCGTCGCCCAGCGCGCCCACCAGACGGCTCACGAGCGGTGAGCTGTCTGCCATGCGGGCATCGAGCTTCTTTTGGCTGGCAAGCTCCGAGCGTACCTCGGACAGCTTGTTGCGCGCCTCGCCCTCGCGGACACGCAGGTCCTTGAGGGCAGCGCGTGCCGTCTCGGTGGCCTCGCGCGCATCGCTCTGGGCCTGACGGGCCGCCTCAAGGGCGCTCTCAAGCTCCTCAGCACGGTCGCGGCGGCTATCAAGCGATGCTGTGACCTCATCGAGCTGTTCATCAATCTGCTCCAGGCGCGAGGCGTACATGTTGTCCTCGACCTCGGCGTTGCTCAGCGAATCCTTCACCTTGGCGAGCTCGAGCGCGGCGTTATCGGCCACACGCTGGACATCACGCTGCTCGCGCGTGAGCTGCGAAATCTGATTGTCAAGCGCCACGCGGCGCTCGTGAAGCTCGGCGGCGGCAGGACCAGCGGCGTCGACGTCCTCCTGGGCCTGCATATGCGCGCCGGTCACTTCCTCAAGCTGGGCACGCGCATCCTCGAGCTCCTCGACCACGCGACGACGCTGATGCTCGGAGCTCGAGATCTGGCCGCGCATGTCGGACAGGCGCGACACCATGTTGTGACCCTTTTCCTCGAGCAGGCGCATATCGGAGTTAATGCGGCCGACCACGTCTTGCATATGGCGGCGCTGCTCGCCCAAGTCGCCCACAAACAGGCCCTTTTCCTCGAGCATAACCTGGAGCTTCTCGAGCTCGCGCTCTTTCTCACCCAAGCGATATTGCGCAAGCTCAAGCTCGGCAGCGCCCTCCTTGGAGCGGCTTTCCAGGTCGTTCCACTGCGACTGCAGCGAACGAAGCTCGTCGACGGCCAGCATCTGCGTAAGCTCGTTCGCGCGCGAGGACAGCTCTTTGTACTTGCGCGCGCGATCGACCTGACGCTCCAGCGGCCGCAGCTGACGGGCGATTTCCTTGTTGATATCGCGGGCACGGGTCAGGTGCTCGTCCATCGATTTAATCTTTTTGAGCGCACGTTCCTTGCGACGCTTGTGCTTGGAGATGCCGGCGGCCTCCTCAATGAGGGCACGGCGCTCCTCGGGGCGGCTCTGCAAAATGGCGTCGAGCTTGCCCTGGCTGATGATGGAATGCGTATCCTTGCCCAGTCCCGAATCGTGCAGGATGTCCTGAATGTCCATCAGACGGCACGGGCTCGAGTTGATGAGGTACTCGCTTTCGCCCGAGCGATACATGCGGCGGGTGATAGCCACCTCGTCAAAGTCGACAGGCAGCATATGGTCCGAGTTATCGAGCACCAGCGTGACCTCGGCCACACCCACCGGCTTGCGCGCCGACGAGCCCGAGAAGATGACGTCCTCCATGGCCTGGCCGCGCAGCTGCTTGGCGCTCTGCTCGCCCAGGACCCACAGAATCGAGTCGGAGATGTTCGATTTTCCCGAGCCGTTGGGACCGACAATGACGGTTAGGCCCGGCTCAAACGTCATATGGGCGCGGTCGGCAAACGACTTGAACCCCTTGAGCGTGAGGGACTTGAGATACACGGTTCCTCGCTTAAACAGGCTTCTTGTTGAGAATCACGCCGTTGGTGGTGTAACCCATGCGGTCGAGCGCCTCGAGCGCAGCAGCTCCCTCGGCCTCCTTCTTGGAGGAACCGGTGCCGCGGCCCTGGCGAATACCGTCGATGAGCACCACGGCGGTAAAGGTCGGTGCGTGCGCCGGGCCCTCAGAGCCAACGAGCTTGTACGCCGGAGGCTCGTGGCCGTCGGCCTGCACGCACTCCTGCAAGAACGACTTGGGGTTCGCGGGGTGCTCGGCACGCTCGGAGGCCAGGTGCGGCTTAAGCGTACGGTGAATGAACTCCGCCGCCGCATCCCAGCCAGCATCCAGATACAGCGCGCCCACGAGTGACTCGTAGACGTTCTCGAGCGCCGAGTGCAGGCCGCGCGCGCCGGTACCGGTCTCGGAGGCACCAAAGATGATGATGTCGTCGATGCCCAGCTCATGGGACACCTCGGACAGCGTGGCACCCGAGACAAGGGACACCTTCAGGCGCGTAAGCTTGCCCTCGTCAAACTCCGGATAGGATTCAAAGAGCGAACGGGCAACCACGGCGCCCAAAATGGAATCGCCCAAAAACTCAAGACGCTCATAGCTCGCCGAGACGGGCTGACCTTCCACGGCAGAGGGGTGCGTGAGCGCCGCGCGCAGCAGCACCTTGTTATTGAACTCGTGGCCCAGGATTTCCTGGGCGCGCGCGAGTCGTTGAGATAAAGCCAAGACTTAGGCCTCCTTGGCGTTTTCAATAGCGTCGACAGCGTCGGCGACAGAGTTGAGCGACAGCAGGGTCTCGTCATCGATCTCGAGGTCGAACTCGTCCTCGATGGCCGTCACCAGCTGCAGACGCTCGAGCGAATCGGCATCGAGATCGTCGAAGGTGGTCTCGTCGCTAATGTCGGCGACATCGACACCCAGCACATCGGCGGCGACTTCGGCGATCTTATCGAAGATTTCGGAGCGGTCCATAGCGCTTCCTCTCGTATTGCGTGAATATCAACGCGCTGGCGCCGCAAGCGCAGCGCCAAGACACGGTTTTGATTCTACCCCACGACGCAGGCCGCGAGGCACATAACAGCGCTCTAACTCGCTCTTACAAAACGATGCCATCCATAGAGTTGGCGACGTTCTCGACAAGCCCGGCACGCACGGCCTCCGCCGCGGCGAGCGTACCGTTTTTGACGGCCTCGACCGAGGTGGCACCGTGGCCGATCAGGACCACGCCACGCAGGCCCAGCAGAATGGCGCCGCCCTTAGCATCGCCCGAGAGCTTCGCCTTGATCTCGCGCATCTGCTTTTTGATGAGCAGCGCGGCAATCTTGGTGCCGAGCGAAGACATAAAGACACCCTTGAGCTCCTGCAGCAAAAACTTGGCCGCGCCCTCGGTGGCCTTAAGGGCAATGTTTCCCGACATGCCGTCGGCGACCACGACGTCAAAATTGCCCGACGTAAGATCGGTGCCCTCGCAGTTGCCCACAAAACCGGGAACAGCGGCCTTCATGGCCGGGAAGCACGACTTGGTAAAGTTGGAGCCCTTCTCATCCTCGGTGCCGTTGGCAAGCAGGCCCACGCGAGGATGCTCAATACCCAAGACGACGCGCGCATAGGCGCTACCCATCTGGGCAAAACGCACCATGTCGTCGACCTCGACATCGGGGTTGGCGCCCATGTCGCACAGGACCGTCAGGCCGCCGGCGCGGTTGGGCAGTGCATTGGTGAGGCACGGACGCACCGGCTGCTTCTTGCCCTCGGCCTGATAGCGAAACGGCGTGACGTAGGCGGTAGCGGCAGCGGTCATGGCGCCGGTGGAGCCGGCAGAGAAGAAGGCGTCCGCGTTACCTTTCTTGATAGCGCGGCAGGCAAGCACGATCGAGGACTTGCGCTTGGTCATCACGGCTCGAATGGGATCGTCATCCATGGCGATGACATCGGGCGCCTCCAAGGCCTCAACACGAGCGTGAGCCGCGGCAAAGGGGTTCACGATCTCTGCGGGACCGACGGCCAAGACCTCGATATCGGGGTCGGCCGCAAGCGCCGCCTCGATACCGTCGAGGACAACCTGTGGCTTCTCGTCTCCACCCACAACGTCTACACAAACGCGAACGTTACTCATATACATACTCCTTATACAAAAATGGCCGACTCATTGAGCCGGCCATTGTGGTTCCAGTTGGAACGGCATCGCATCCAGAGTATACAGTTACTCGGTAACGATAACCTCGCGGTCCTTGTAGAAACCGCAGCTGGGGCACACGTGGTGCGGGAGCTTGACAGCACCGCAACGGGGGCACGTGGACTGAGCCGCAGCCGAGATCTTCATGTTGGCGGAACGGCGGGTGTGAGTGCGGATACGACCCTGCTTTTGTTTAGGTACGGGCATAGTGACCTTCCTTATGAACTATCCAGTGTGGCGATTACGCGCAAGTAGCGATACTACCACAGTTTTACTCGTCAAGCTTGAGATTCTTCAATGCTGCAAATGGATTTTCCGTGGCAGCGGCCCATTCGGCCTCTGCTTGAGCGGCGCAATCGCATTGCTCGACGTTGAGATTGATGCCGCAAGTGGGGCATAGGCCGCGACAATCAGGCTTGCACAGGACAACGAACGGCGTGTCCATGACGACCGCGTCGTTGATGGGCTCGCCCAGATCGACGATGCGGTCCTCGCCCAGCAGCTCGTAGCCGTCTTCGTAGGCCTCGGGGTCCTCGGGCTCGTTAAAGAGATAGAATTCCTCAATCTCACCGGCAATATCAAACGAAGCGGGCTCCAGGCAACGGTCGCACTCACCGGTTGCGTGCGCGCGGACCATGCCCGTAAGCAGAACACCGGTGCCGGCATTGGTAAAGACCACGTCGTAGTCAATGCCGTCCTGTAGCTGGTACTCCTTCTCGCCCACCGTATAGGTGGCGACATCGACCTTGCCGGTCAGCGGATACGAGTCTCCAGGAAACTCGAGCTGCTCGGAAAGATCGACGGTAACGCTCGGGAACTCAGCCATTACCACTGACCATTCTGCTGGGCGGCACCCTCGTTGAGCTGCTGACGGCAACGGGTGACGGTGCCGGTCAGGCTCTTGAGGTTCTCCTCCAGGTGCGTAAAGACCTGCTCGGCGTAGTCCTCGGCGGCATAGCGCGTCTCGCGCTCGTACTGCTGGGCACGGTCGCGGATATCGTCGGCCTGCTGCTGTGCCAAGCGGACGATCTCCTGCTCACCGGCGATGGTGAGGGCCTGCTGCTGAGCGTCGGCGATGATGGAATCGGCCTGAGCGGCGGCGGAAGCCATAAGCTCCTCGCGCTCCTTGAGGATACGGCGGGACTTCTGCCACTCCTCGGGATAGCTCATGCGGATCTCGTCGAGGATGTTAAAGAAGACGTCGGCATCGATAACCTTCATCTGGGCGTTCTTGCCGAACGGCGTCTTAGCCTCTTCGATGAGCCCCTCGAGCTCGTCGACAAGACTCACGATCCTGTCGCCAGGAAAATTCTCGCCCGGCATCCGGTCTCCTTTCATAGGTAACATATCATCGTGTTAGTTTACCACATGCCACCAGGCATTAAAAAACGTCACGAAAAGCGATGTTTGAGCGCCTTGACCACATTGGGCGGAACAAAATTAGAGACGTCGCTATCGAGCGAGGCAATCTGGCGAACCACCGAGCTCGAGATATAGCCGTACTGCGGCGCACTCATGACAAAGATGGACTCCAGCTCGTTATCCAGGCGGTAGTTGAGGTCGGCCTGCTGCAGCTCGTACTCAAAGTCAGTCATGGCACGCAGACCCTTGACCACGGCTCCTGCTCCCTGTTCGCGGGCAAAATCGACCAAGAGGCCGGTGAAGGGTAGCACCTCAACGCCGTCAATATCACCGAGCGCCTCACGTGCCAGCGCCACGCGCTCATCGAGCATAAAGGTGGTGCCCACGCCGTTTTTTCCCTGCGACTCGGCAACGGCCACGATCACGCTGGGAAAGATGCGGCGGGCACGGCGAATCACGTCGATGTGGCCAAACGTGATGGGATCGAAGGTGCCCGGGACGATTACGCGGTTAATGGTGTCACTCATGAGCATCCTCCGTGGGCGCGTCGCTATCGTTGCCATCATCCTCGCCGTTACCAACCCAACGAAGCAGGTCGACCGAGGTAATGCCGTAACGCTTCTCGCGCACGATCTCAAAGCCTGCCGGATGCGCACCCGCATCGGCGGCAGCGTGCTCAAAAAGCGCATAGGCACCCGGTACCAGCAAGCCTTGCTGAGCTAAGTTCTGCAGCAGCTCCTCGACCGGCTCGGCGCCATAAGCATAGGGCGGGTCGAGCAGGACCAGGTCAAAGGGACCGCCCGGCACGCGGCCGCGCGAAGCGCTTGCCAGCACGTCGCCGCTCACCACGCGCCAACGCGCACGGTCGCGGCACAGCGACTCGATATTCTTGGTAATCAGACGAGCAGCGTTGCGATCAATCTCGAACGTGGTGAGCAAGCGGGCACCACGCGAGAGCATCTCAATGCCCAAGGCACCGGAGCCGCCAAAGGCATCAAGCACGCGGACCTCGTCCAGATCGAAGTCGAATGCCGACATGACCATAGATGCGCACGCCTCGCGCACGCGATCGGTCGTGGGGCGGGTGACATCGCGACCACGGGGCTCCTCGATCTTACGACCGCGCCATTCGCCGCCGATGATTCTCATCCTCCGCTGACCTCCTTAAAGATGTGTCGATACCGCGCGGCGACCGCATCGCGTAGAGGGCGCGTCGCCACAGAGTCAAGGTTGCAAGCATACCGCAAGAGCTCGACCGCGTCCAAATGAGCCCATTCGATCAATTCCTCGTCGGCATCGAGGTCAACAAAGCGCAGGGTCACGCCGCCATGCTGACGGTAACCCAGGATTTCACCCTCGTGGCGCAGACGCAGGTCCATCTGGGCGAGCGTAAAGCCGTCCGAGGTCTTCTCGAGCGACTGGAGGCGTTCTTGTGCCGCCGACGCGCCGCCGTTGCCCTTTGAGTGCGTCATGACCAGGCACGTACCCGACACGCTGCCGCGGCCCACACGACCGCGCAACTGGTGCAGGGCCGCCAAACCAAAACGCTCTCCATTCTCGATGACCATAACGGTGGCGTTGGGCACGTCAACGCCCACCTCGACCACCGTGGTCGAGACGAGCACATCGATCTCGCCACGCTTAAAGGCATCGATGACCCGGTCCTTCTCCCCCGCCGGCATGCGGCCATGAAGACGCTCGATGGTAAGCCCCGGCAACGCCAGGCGCAGTCGGTCGAGCTCGGTTGCCGTATCGTGCAACGGCACAGGCACGGTCACGCGGCCTTCGTCGTCGCGAGCGATGCCGGGTACGTCTTCGAGCTCATCGGCCGAATCGCTCGGCTCCACGAGCGGACAGATCACGTAGGCTTGCTGCCCCTTTTCGTGCGCCTCGCGAATGGCGCCATAGGCCAGGTCACGACTCGACTCGGTGAGGACGCGCGTCGTCACGCCGGCACCCGGAACGGGACGATGGCGGATGATGCTCGTATCTAGGTCGCCGTACACCGAAAGCGCCAGTGTGCGCGGGATCGGCGTGGCAGTCATGACCAGCAAGTCGGCACCCGGGCCTTTTGCGCGCAGGGCGTTACGCTGGCCCACGCCAAAGCGGTGCTGCTCGTCAATCACCACAAGCGACAAATGCTTGAACGTGACGTTCTCCGAAAGCACCGCATGGGTACCAAAGAGCACGTCGAGCTCGCCCGATTCCAGCTGCGCATGGATCTGCTCGCGCTCGGCCGCCGGCGTGGCACCCGTCAGGAGCGCCCAGGACATGCCAGCCTGCGAGAGCAAGGGGCCGGTCTTATCGGCATATTGACGCGCCAGCACGCCCGTGGGCGCCATAACGCAGGCCTGAGTGCCGCTATCGGCCGCAACCGCCAACGCGCAGGCGGCAACGGCGGTCTTACCGGTACCGACGTCGCCCAGCAGCAGACGATTCATCACGCGACCGCCATCGCACATGTCATGCAGGATGTCTTGAAATGCAGCCTCCTGTTCATCGCTCAGCGAAAACGGCAGGGCCTGTTTAAGCGCAGTCAAATGGTCACCCGCGTCATGCGCATAAGGCACTACGTCGACCATACCGCCATCGTTGCGCAGACGCAGTGCGAGCTGCAAGCAGAGACACTCCTCATAGGCAAGACGCCGGCGTGCGATGTCGCGCTCGGCCATGCTAGAGGGAAAGTGGATCGAGCGCAGCGCACGGGCATTGCTCATGAGCTTCCGCTTTGCGCGCAGCGGCGCGGGAATGGGATCGAACGGATTGGAAGCCACTTCGAGCGCACCGCTCACGATACGGCGCATCCATGCCTGACTCACGCCGTCACTTACGTAGTGGACCGGCAAAATGGTACCCGCGGCACGCCCGTCCTCGAGCTTTTCAAAGTGGGGTGAGGCCATTTGCTTAAAACCATAAGCAAACTCGACCTTGCCCATCACTGCCAGGCGGTCGCCCTGCTTAAGCTGTTGGGCAATCCAAGGCTGACGGAAAAAGGCAACCTGCAGCACGCCCGTCTCGTCCACGAGCGAGATCTCAGTCACCTGCATACGCGGACGAGGCTGCTTTTGCACAATACGGTCAACCGTGGCGATAATCGTGCACACGGTGCCAATGGGCGCCATCTCGACGGACCACGAGCGGGTGAAGTCCAGGTAGCGATGAGGAATATGGAGAAGGAGGTCCCCCACCGTCCGAATTCCCAGACGGCGAAGGGCCTCCTCACGTTTACCCGAAACATATTTGAGTCGCGCGATATCCTCGTCGAGCGCATTGCTCTGGGCAAAGCGCTCCGAGACGCGCGGCACGGAGCACAGCTCGGACATAGGCTAAGCCTACTCGATCGAGAAGATCACAGGATAGAGCGGCTGCTCGCCACGGTGAGCATCGATCTCCAGATCGGGCTGAGCCTCCTCGATGGCGTCGACGATCTCCTGGAAGGCCTCGTCGGACAGCTCCTCGCCGGCCAGAATCGTCAGCGCGTCGCCTTCCTCTTCCTCCTGCATACGGTTGATGCAGTCGAGCGTGACCTGCTTCACATCGGAGCCGACCACGTCGATGGAACCGGCGATGATGCCCATGACGTCACCGGAATGAATCGGCGAGCCGTCGGAGGCGCTGGAGTCGCGCACGGCACGGGTGACCTCGCCATCGCGGACCTCGCTGATGGCGTCGACCATAGCGGCAACGGCATCCTCGAGCTCGGAATCGGGCAGGACCGCGAACAGCGCGGAGAAGGCCTGCGGGACGGTCTTGGTGGGAACGACGGCGACCTTCTTGTCGGTGCAGGCGGAGGCAGCGGCCTCGGCAGCCATGCGGATGTTGCCATTGTTGGGCAGGATGATGACCGAGGTCGCGTTGACCTGGTCGACGGCGCCCAGCAGGTCGGCGGTCGAGGGGTTCATGGTCTGGCCACCCGACACGATCACGTCGACGCCGAGGGACTTGAGAATGTCGGCCTCGCCGGAACCGGCGGCAACGGCGACAAAGCCCAGGGCCTTCGCGGGCTCGGCGGCTTTCTCCTGGTCCTCGTGGATCTTGGCGGTACGGTCGTGGGCCTCCATCTCCATGTTATGGATAAAGACCTCGTAGATCTGACCAAGCTGGAGCATATGCTCGAGCACCAAGTTCGGGGTGTTGGAGTGCACGTGAATCTTGTAATCGGGGTACGCGCCCACGAGCAGCTCACAGTCGCCCATGGAACCCAGGAACTTGAGGCACTCGTCCTCGTCAAACGGGGCGTCGGCCTTAAAGAGGAACTCGTTGCAGTAACGGAACTCCGAGCCCTCCCAGTCGTCGTTGGCCTCGATCTCAACACGGTCGAGGGCGGCGTCGCGGGCAGAGCCGGCGGAGTCAAACGTAGCGGAGAAATCCTCAACCACAGTGCTGCGGCCAAGGGCAGCGGCAACAAAGTTCTCCAGGAAGATGGCAAAGCCAAAGGCACCGGAGTCGACCACGCCGTTCTCCTTGAGGACGGGCAACAGGTCGGGCGTGCGGGCGACGGACTGATAGGCCTCGACGACGATGGCATCGAGCGCATCCTCGGCAGAGAACTTCTTCTTCTCGCACTCGTCGGCCTTGGTCGAGACATCGCGCAGGACCGTGAGAATCGTGCCCTCGATAGGCTTACGGACAGCCTGGAAGGCAACCTTGACAGCACGACGGAAGGCGAAGGCGATATTAGCGGACGTTACGGGCTCATCGGCAGAGACAAGGCCCTCGGCCACGCCACGCAGGATCTGCGAAGTGATGACGCCGGAGTTACCGCGGGCGCCCATCAGGGATCCGTGGGTGATGGCGCCGGCGATGGCCTCCATGTCGGCATCGGCGGGAAGCGCAGAGAGTTCCTTGGTCACCGAGGCGAGCGTGAGCGACATGTTGGTGCCGGTGTCGCCGTCGGGTACGGGGAAGACGTTGAGCTTGTTGATCTCCTCGGCCTTTTCGGAAACGGCAGCCGCAGCGATCGGAAAACAGGTGCGAATGGTCTTTGCAATCATGAGTGGTGAAATCTCCGTATTCGGATGCTAGTTCAGACGGCTCTTGAGCGCGTCGATGTGAATGCCGATCTTAAGGCTGGCGGGATCGATCTGGGCGATCTCCTGCAGGGTGAAGGCGACGGAGCTCGAAAGATTGTGGCAGACGGACTTCATGTTGACGCCGTTCTCGAGCACAACGTGAAGGTCGACCGTGAGGCCGTTCTCGTCGGCGGAAACAAGCACGCCCTTACGGAGGCGCTGGCCGGCAAGCAGGCGCACGCTCTCGGCGCCCTGCAGCTGTTCGGCCATACCGACGACGCCGTAGCACGTCATCGCGGCATAACCGGCAATATCGGCAATAACGTCGTTCGAGACGCTCAGGCTGCCGTTAATGGTCTCAGACACAAGAATCTCCTTATCTGGTGCTCGCGGCACCAT
>CAKUGH010000012.1 GCA_934654605.1 uncultured Collinsella sp.
GCGCCCATGGGCACGCCATCGGCAATGCCCTTGGCAAGGCTCATGATGTCGGGCTCCACGCCATAGGTCTGGAATGCGAACGGCTTGCCAGAACGGAAGATACCGCATTGGACCTCGTCGGCGATAAGTACGGCGCCCACCTCGTGCGCCAAATCGCGCGCCGCCGCCATAAACTCCTCGGTCATGGGGTGCACGCCGCTCTCGCCCTGAATCGGCTCGAGCATGACGGCGCAGATCTCGCTTCCCAACTGCTTAAAGATCGCACGCAGCTCGTCGACATCGTTGGGCGTACAGGCCACAAAACCACCCGGCAGCGGACGGAAGCTGTCCTGCAGCCAATCCTGCATGGTGGCGGCAATGGTCTCGAGCGTACGGCCGTGGAAACCTCCGCGCATGCACACGATGGTGTTGCCGCCGTTACCGGCACGCTTGGCGTACAGACGCGCGAGTTTCATCGAGCCCTCGTTAGCTTCGGCGCCGGAGTTGGCAAAGAACGTCTCCCACACCTGCTCGTCCGCAGTCGGGGCACCAAGCGCGGCGGCCGTGGTCTCATCGCCAGCGGCAATGGCATCGGCAAGCACGCGCGCACCATCCACGTCGTCGTTAGCGAGCTTGGACAGCAGCGCCGCGACCTGGCCGCGCTGCTCAATGTAGAAGTAATTGGAGACATGCATGAGCTTTTTGGTTTGTGCCTCGAGCGCCGAGAGCACAGCAGGGTTGCCATGGCCCAAGCTGCACACACCGATACCAGCAAGAAAGTCGAGATACTCGCGGCCATCGTCGCCGGTGAGCTTCATGCCGTGACCCTCGACAAACTCGACCGGAGAGCGGCCAAAGGTATGCATGACGTAATGGGATTCAAGCGATTGTTGAGCTGCAAGTGACATGGGATGCCTTTCGTTGGGCGCCAGATGGCGCGGGCTATGGGTGTAGATATGCGACGATTGCGGACAGGCTAAACGGTCTGGAGCTTCTCGACCTCGTCGAGGTTCTCGGCCAGGCGCGCCGCAAACGTCGAAAGCGGGTGCGGATGCGTATCGAACTCGTAGGCCGTCTCGGTGGAATGGATCACGGTACCGACGCCGGCATCGGTCAGCAGCTCCAGCAGCAGCGAATGCGGCGTCGTGCCGTTGATGATGTGGGCGCGGAAGACGCCAGCGGTAAGGGCATCGACGGCAGCGCGCAGCTTGGGAATCATGCCCTTATCGACCTCGCCGCCATAGAGCATCTCGTTGACCTCGTCGAGCGTCAGGTTGGAGATGAGCGAATCCTTATCGCTAAAGTCCTTGTACAGGCCGTCGACATCGGTCAAGAAGATCGCCTTGTGCGCATGAAGCGCGGCCGCAACGGCCCCGGCGGCGGTATCGGCGTTGATGTTGAAGAAGCCACCGTCCTCCCCCGCCGCAACCGTGGCGATAACGGGAATGTACTCGCTGTCGAGCAAGCGCTCGATATAGTCGGTGTTGACGTGCGTCACTTTGCCCACGCGGCCGAGCTCGGGGTCGAGCGGCTCGGCGATAAGCGTACCGGCGTCGCTGCCGGACACGCCCACGGCCAAGTTGCCGTGGTGGTTGAGCGCCGCAACCAGCTCCTGGTTGACCTTACCGCCCAGCACTTCGCGCACGATATCCATGGTGGCCGGCGTGGTCACGCGCTGGCCATTCTTAAACTCAACGGGAATGTCGTAGTGGCTGAGCGCCTCGTTGATGGCCTTGCCACCACCGTGCACGATAACGGGGCGCATGCCGATAATCTTGAGCAGGACGATATCGCTCATCACGTCGCGGCGCAGCTGCTCGTCGACCATGGCAGCGCCGCCGTATTTGATAACGACCGTCTTGCCGGTCAGGTTCTTAATCCACGGCAGCGCCTCGAACAGCAGCTGCGCGGTAACTTCGTTGGATTCGCTCGAGCGACAATCGCGTGCGAACTTCATAGTCTGCCTCGTCTTTCGTATAGCCATCGCGCCGTACCTCGTTGCCCGCAATCGCAGCGGGACGCGCGGCACATCTGGAGTCTAGGAACGGTAGTCGCCGTTGATGGAAATGTACTCGTGCGTAAGGTCGCAGGTCCACACGGTGGTCGCCGCGTCACCCGCGCCCAGGTCGGCCGAAATCACGATCTCGGGCGCCTCAAAGCGACGCAGCGCCTCATCCTCGTCAAAGGGAACGGTCAGGCCGTCACGGCAGACGGGCATGCCCATCATGTCGATGGAAACGTCTTCCTGATTAAACTTCACGCCGCACTTGCCCAGCGCCATGGCAACGCGGCCCCAGTTGCAGTCGTGACCGGCGATGCAGGTCTTAACGAGCGGCGAGTTGGCGACGGCACGGGCTGCAATATCCGCCTCTTCGTCGTTGAGAGCGCCGGCAACGTTGACCGTCACGAGCTTCGACGCGCCCTCACCATCGGCGGCGATATTGCGCGCCAGGCTCTCGCACACCTCATGCACGGCAAAGGCCAGCTCGTCGAAGGCGTCGGAGCCCTCGACAATGGGTTCGGCATCTGCAGCAGCGGCACCAGAGGCAAGCATGATACAGGTGTCGTTCGTCGAGGTGTCGGAGTCCACCGTCACCTTGTTGAAGGTCTGTTTGACGATCGAAAGCAGCAGAGCGTGGAGCGCCGCAGGCTCGACGGGGGCATCGGTGGTGATGATCGCGATCATGGTGGCCATGTTGGGCATGATCATGCCCGAGCCCTTGCACATGCCGCCCACCGTATAGACATTGCCCGCATGGCCCTCGGCATCGCTGACGTAGGACACGGCATATTCCTTGGAATGCGTGTCGGTCGTCATGATGGCGCGAGCGGCATCGGCGCCACCGTGGGCGGAGAGCGCCTCGTAGGCGGCAGGAACGGCAGTCTCGAACGTGTCAATCGGCAGAATCTGGCCAATGACGCCCGTGGAGGCGACCAGAATCTGCTGGGGCTCGCAGCCGATGACCTGCGAGGCGATGTTGCAGGTCTCGCGCGCGCAGGCAAGACCGGTCTCACCCGTGGCGGCGTTGGCATTGCCAGAGTTGACCGAAACGCCGGCGATGATGCCGTAGCCCTTGTCGGCGCCGCCCAGATTGGCACGGCTCACCTGCACAGGCGCCGCGCAAAAGCGGTTAGTCGTAAACACGCCGGCGCCGGGGCAGGGTTTATCGGGCACGACGAGAGCATAATCCAGGCGCTCGGGATTCTTGCGGAATCCGGCATGGATGCCTGCCGCCTTAAAGCCGGCAGCCGCCGTAACGCCGCCCTCTACGGCGCGAATCTTAATGTCAAACAGCTCGGTATTCATCGTCTTATGACTCCTTATGTCAAACAAAAAACGGGCATCGGTTGGTGCGCCATGCCAGTCATGATCATGAGACCAGCTTAAAAGTGGCGCCCCACTCGATGCCCGACTACCAAATCGTTAACAATCGAATGTGCTACACCGGGCACGCCACTGTGGGCAAGCCTCGTCGCTCGTCAAAACCAAAGACGATGTTGGCGCACTGGACCGCCTGGCCCGCAGCGCCCTTGCACAGATTGTCGATGGCGCCCGTCGCCACCAGCACGCCCGCGCGCTTGTTGAGCGCAAGGCCGATCTGGGCGGCGTTGGTGCCGACGACCGAAGCCGTCTTGGGCTGCTGGCCGGCATCGAGCACGCGCACGAAGGTGCGACCGGCATAGAACTGCTTGTAGTAGTCGACGACATCCTCAAGAGTCAGTGTGTCGAGAACCTGCGACGCGAGCGGCATCGTCACCGTGGAAAGCAGGCCGCGCTTGAGCGGTGCCAGGTGCGGAGTAAAGACGACACGGTCGGTCAGACCCAGAATTTGCTCGATTTCGGGCGTATGGCGATGTTTACCCACGCCATAGGCCTCCAGGTTCTCGTCCGCGCTACAAAAATGAGTGCGGGCGTTGCAGGACTTACCGGCGCCCGTCACGCCGCTAATGGCATCGACAATCACGGGGCCGCTCTCGGCCACCCAGTCCGCACGCACGGCAGGAGCGGCGGCAAGGCTCGTTGCAGTGGGATAGCAGCCGGCGCAGGCGACCAGTACGGGCTTGCCGTCGGCGTGGTCGGATGCAGCGGTCTCCAAATCCTGACAGAACAACTCGGGCAGACCAAAGGCGCGGGTCTTGAGCAACTCGGGGCTCGTGTGCTCGGCGGCATACCAGGCCTCAAAGATGGCCTGATCGCTCAGGCGATAGTCGGCCGAGAGGTCAATGCAGGAAACGCCTGCGGCAAGCAGGGCGGGCACCTGCGCCATGGCAGCCGTGTGCGGCACGGCCAAAAAGACCGCGTCGCAGTTCTTGAGCTCGGGGGCATCATGCGTCGTGAAGACAAGATCGCTCACGCCGGTGAAGCTCGGGTACACCGCAGACAACGGCTGGCCGGCATCAGCGTTGGACGTAATGGCAGTAAGTTCAAAATCGGGATGACCGAGGACGAGGCGAATGAGCTCGGCGCCGGCATATCCAGCCGCGCCGACGATTCCAACCTTTAAAGACATATCAGACTCCTTGTCTGCAGTTATGCACCAATGCGCATCCTGCAGCCGTCGTTATGAAGTGAGTTGAAACTTTAGCACCAAAAGATGCATATATACGCAAATCTTTTACATATTCATGCATTGAAACAGTCCCGACACATTCACTCAAAGGAATTGACAAATAAACACGGGCCCCATATTGCCCAGTGCACCTTACGGTGACGTTGCAATGTGGGGCCCGCTACATGCGAGAATTTGAATTGTCGAAACTTGCTGAGAGACTCGGTTAGAGCTCGACCGGCACCCATTCGTCATGGTTGCAGATGAAGGCCTCCGGCTCCTCGACGCTAAAGAAGACGAGCGTGGGGTCGCCTGCGCCCTCATAATGCTCCCCCAAGCGCTCCAGGTGCTTCCAGCCTGCCTCGCGCATATCGGGAGCGGCCTGGTCATCCAGACCCGCATGCCCGCGCAAGATGAGCCAGCCATGGCCCGGCCACCAACTCGTGGCCTCGAAGCGTTGATTTTGCAGCAGCTCTTGCCACACGTCTTTGGTGCGCGCCGTTACAAACCACAGCTTGCCGTCCTGAATCTGCGCAAACGAAAACGGACGAACATGCGGCTGCCCGTCCACGCTTGTCGCCAAATACCATGCCGGCACCGACGTCAGATACTCCAGCACCGTATTCAATCCGTCCACGTTTCCTCCTGTCACCGGTCCATTTGTGCGAATTAGAGCTCGAGCTGTTCCTCGCTGCCGTCGATATCGCAGAAGCGGGCAGCGATATTGCGGACCGAGAAGAACGCGAGACGGCCGTCGTTGGCGCTCTCGTGATCCTCGCCAATGCCCACCATGTGCTTAAAGCCAGCCAAGCGCACCCGGTCGCTCACGACCGCGTCGTCCTCGAGCGCAGCCTCGCCGGTCAGCACAATCCAGCACTCCCCCGGTTTCCAGCCCGAGACCTCAAACTTGGGATTCGCGCTCAGCTCGGCCCACACGTCCTTGTCACGCGAGGTGCAAAACCACAGCTTGCCATCATCGACCATGGCAAACGAGAACGGCCTCACGCGCGGTTGATGCCCGTCGGCCACATCGGTCGTGGCCAGATACCACGCCGGAATGCGCCTGAGATACGAACAGGCTCGCTCGAGCTGCGCCGTGCGATCGATATCGGTCATAGGGACCCCTTTCTTGCGATCGAATCACGCCTAAACAAGTTGAAGATTGATGACGATGACACACGCGAGCAGCAACGCCGTCACCACCGCAGCCAGCGCATCCCTGCGGCCAAATGCAAGCGTATGCAGGCGCGTGCGGCCCTGCTCGCCGTGGTAGCAACGGGCATCCATGGCGGCAGACAACGTCTCAGCATGACGGAACACGCCCGTGAACAGCGGGATCGCCACGCTGCCGAGCATGCGCACACCGCCGAGCGGACCTCCTGTCACGCGCGCACCGCGACTTGCCTGCGCATCGGCCGTCTGCTTCATCTCGGTGGCGAACTGCGGCATAAAGCGCAGCGCAATGCCCATGATCATGCCGAGCTCGTGTGCAGGAAGCCCCACGTGCGCAAGCGGCGCGAGCAGGCGCTCAAAGCCCGCGGTGAGATCGAGCGTCGGTGTAGTGAGCGTGATGGCACTCATGCCGGCCATCATCAAGGTCAGGCGGCACGCCATAAAGGCGGCGGAATGCAGCGAGCCCTCGCTTATCTGCAGAAAGCCGAACTGCCACAGGATGCGTCCACTCTGGTCGCTAAACAGGTTGAGCACTGCGACCACCACGACAATCGCCAGCAGCGGCGCCATCGACGATAGGACACGACGAGCCGGCACCCGGGACACGGCATAGATCAGTACAACGAAGGCAGCCACCGGAAGCAAGCCGCGGAAGCTGCTGACCGTGAGCGTCGTAATCAGGAATACAAAACCCAGCAGTAGCTTGGTGCGCGGATCCAAGCGGTGAATTGCGCTATCCCCGGGGTAGTAACTGCCAAACGAAAACGCTTCCATTAGCAGCCCTCCTCTCGCGCGGCCATCTTGGACTTGGCCATGCCCACGGCACCCGAAACGCCACCCGAGCGACCGATCAGCAAGTCCGCCAACTCGTCGGCCAGCGACTCAACCGTATAGAGCCCGGCGCAGCGCAGCGACACGCCGGCCTCTGCGAGCGCCAGCGCCATGCGTTGGGCAGCAGGAACACCCAAGCCGATCGACTTGAGCTCGTCGGCATGCGCAAACACCTGCGCGGGGGTTCCTTCAGCAAATACCGCGCCTTCGTTCATCACGACGATGCGGTCACAGCAATTAGCCAGGTCATCCATACTGTGCGAGACCATGACGACGGTCAGACCCTCATCATGAAGACGGCCAATGAGCTCCAGGAAATCCCTGCGCGCCGCCGGATCGAGCCCCGCCATGGGCTCATCGAGCACCAAGACCTCGGGCTCCATGGCGAGCACGCCGGCAAACGCCACGCGGCGCTGCTGCCCGCCCGAGAGCTCAAAGGGGCTCTTGTCGCCCACTGCGGCAAGGTCGAGACCCACACGCGCGAGCGAGGACTCGACACGGCGGTCAACCTCGTCTTGCGGCAAGCCAAGGTTGTGCGGACCGAATGCCACGTCCTGCGCCACGGTCTCGGCAAACAGCTGACGCTCGGGATACTGAAACACCACGCCGACCTTTGCCTTAACCGCAGCGGCGTCTTTCTTGTTTGACAGATTGAGCCCCAACGCGCGAACGGATCCCTCCTGGAGGCGGATCAGGCCGTTGAGATGCTGGACCAGCGTCGACTTGCCCGAACCGGTATGGCCCGCAAGGCCCAGGAACTCGCCGCGATGCACCGTCAGCGAAACATCGTGCAATGCCCACGGGCTACTGGGGTCGTTCCCCCAAAGGGCCTGCTTGGTCGATGCACCCTCGGCAGGCGAGCGCTTGTGCCAGCGACGGCGCTCGCGAGCGCTCAGCGAATAGCTGTACGAAACATGGGAAAGCTCGATAACGGGATCCGAGACGTCGGGTCCATCGGTCACGACGGAATCGCCGGCGATGGCATCCGAACGCGACGGCAAGGGGTGCGCCGCAGCGTCCGCCCCATCCTGCTCGGCATAAACTCGCGAAATCTCGGCAACCATATCCGCCTCACGCACCTGCGCGTGAACGGGCACGCCCTTCGCACGAAGCGCCCTGCCCAGGCAGCACGACGCCGGCATGTCCAGGTTGAGCTGCTCGAGCTCGTCCGCCCGCGTCAAGATCTCGTCAGGCGTGCCGAGCATGGCCACGCGCCCCGCTCGGAAGACTGCAACGCGATCGGCCTCGGCGGCCTCTTCCATAAAGTGCGTGATCATCACGATGGTCATACCGCGATCGTGGAGCGCGTGGCAGGCCTTCATAAGGCCCTTGCGCCCGCGCGGATCGAGCATCGAGGATGCCTCGTCCAAGATGAGCACGCGCGGCTTCATGGCGAGCACGCCGGCAAGCGCCACGCGCTGCTTTTGTCCGCCCGAGAGAGCGTGGGTCTCGTGGCGCTCAAAGCCCACCAGCCCCACGGCCTTCAGCGCCTCGCGCACGCGCTGCGCGATCTGGGCCGATTCGACCCCTAAGTTCTCGGGACCAAACGCAACATCGTCCTCGACAAGCGTCGCCACAAGCTGGTCGTCGGGATTCTGGAACACCATGCCCGCAGTCGAGCGGATGTCGTAGACCAGCTCGGGATCGGACGCGTCCATGCCGTTGACGCGCACCGTTCCCGCATCGGGCTGCAGCAGCGCGTTCAAATGCTTGGCAAACGTCGACTTGCCCGACCCGTTTCCGCCGAGGATGCAGAAAAACTCGCCATCCTCGATGTTCAGATCGATGCCATCGAGCGCCAGTGCAGCACCGTCATAGCTAAAGGAAACGCCCCGACACTCAATCATGCGCGGCCTTTGACCTGGTCCTTTTTAGGCGTGATGAGGTTGGAGACTGCCTTATACACCGCCAGCGTCAACACCGAGTTGAGAACGGTCTTGATGAGGTTAAACGGCAGCACGGCGGGAAGCATGAGCGGGGCGATCACGTCGACCGAGCCATACCAGAACCAAACGCCAATGGTAAGGTTTGCGACCATAGAAAGCACCGTAGCGGCAATAACGCCCAGCGCCAGGCCAATCACGGCACCCTTATAGGTATGCATCTTTTGGTAGACGATGGCCGCGGGCAGAATGTAGCCCAGCGTGGCAACCAAGTTCATAAGCGCACCGACCCAATCGCCCGTGGTAAGCGCATGGATGACGATCGCCATAGCGGCAACGGCAGTGCCGGCACCAGGGCCATACGCAAATCCGCACACCATCGCCGGCACCAGCGACGGGTCATACGTCAAAAACGGCGCCGAGGGAAGGATGGGCAGCTGCACATACATAAACAGGGCGCCCAAGGCGCACATCAACGCCATGGTAACGAGCTGTTTGGTGCTCCACCTATTCGTGTTCTCAAAATGGATATGCTGCGACTGTTCAGACATAAGATCACCTGCCTCTTTCATCCGGACTCTAACCGTTGGTACTGGGATCTCACCAGTTCAGCCGGCATGCGAACCAACGCACACACGGGTCGCGGACTCATCGGCTCGGTCACAGGCATCTCGCCTGCGCCACGGCGTCCCTTTGACACCGCCCGATTTACCACCAGTGGGGAATTTCACCCCGCCCTGAAACAGCATGGAAAAGTGTAGCACGAGGGAGGAAAGGTGCAAGTACGCCAAGGGTAATTTCTGAAGGGAAACGCTCTGGAAATGCGTCAGGGACAATTTAACGCGACAACCACGTCTCCCACGCATCCCAAAGTAGCGCGCCTTTCGCGCAAAGCGCGAAACAGCGAAGGGGACACGTATCCCCAACAACCACGTCCTTCTCCGCCCGCCGATCTCAAGGCCGTAAACGCAGGGAATCCGGGGGCGGGACGGGGGTGTCTCCCCAGAACATTCCGCAGGACGCAAAGAGGCTCCGCAGCGCGAAGCGCGATGCGGAGCCTCTTTGCATGTCCGAGGACGTTCCGGAGAGAAGCCCCCGTCCCGCCCCCGGATTCCCGGTGGGAGTTCTAGACCTTGTCGGCCTTAGTACATACCGCCGCCCTGCTGACCAGCGGTGGCAGCAGCGATAGCGTCCTCAAGCTGAGTGTTCTTGGGCACATCAGAGACGGTGGCCTCGGTGATGAGGATCAGGCTGGCGACAGAAGCAGCGTTCTGCAGGGTGACGCGGCTGACCTTGACGGGGTCGAGGACGCCCATCTCGATCATGTCGCCCCACTCGCCGTTGGCAGAGTTGAGACCCTGGCCAGCGGGCAGCTCGGCAACCTTGTCGACCACGACAGCGCCCTCAAAGCCAGCGTTCTTGGCGATGGTGGCGACCGGAGCGGTCAGGGCCTTCTTGACGATGTCGACGCCGATCTTCTCCTCGGGGTCATCGATCTCGACAGCGTCGAGCGCAGGAGCAGCGTCCATGAAGGCGACGCCGCCACCGGCGACAATGCCCTCCTCGACAGCAGCGCGGGTAGCCTGCAGGGCGTCCTCGACGCGATGCTTGATCTCCTTGAGCTCGGACTCGGTAGCAGCGCCGACCTTGATGACGGCAACGCCACCGGAGAGCTTGGCCAGGCGCTCCTGGAGCTTCTCACGGTCGAAGTCAGAGGTGGTGTTCTCCATCTCGCCCTTGATCTGAGCGATGCGGGCGTCGATGGCCTCCTTGGAGCCAGCGCCGCCGACGACGACGGTGTTGTCCTTGGAGATGGTGACGGACTTAGCGGTACCGAGCATATCGGCGGTGATGTCAGCGACCTTCACGCCCAGCTCGTCGAGAGCGGCCTGGCCACCGGTGAGGACGGCGATGTCCTCGAGGATGCGCTTGCGGCGATCGCCGTAGCCCGGAGCCTTGACGGCGCAGACGTTGAGGGCGCCACGGATCTTGTTGAGGACCAGGGTCGGCAGAGCCTCGCCGTCGATGTCCTCAGCGATGATGAGCAGACCACGGCCAGCGCGCTGGACAGCCTCGAGAACAGGCATGATGTCCTGGACGCTGGAGATCTTCTGGTCGGTGATGAGGATGTACGGATCCTTCATCACGGCCTCCATGCGGTCGTTGTCCGTGACGAAGTAAGCGGAGACGTAGCCCTTGTCGAACTGCATGCCCTCGACAGTGTCGATGGTGATGTCGAACGTCTGGGAATCCTCGACGGTGATGACGCCGTCCTTGCCCACGACCTCCATGGCCTCGGCGATCTTCTCGCCGACCTCGGGGTCACCAGCGGAGATGGTACCGACGGAAGCAATCTGCTCCTTGGTCTCGACCGGCTTGGCCTGCTTCTTCATCTCGGCGACGGCGGCGTTGACGGCCTTGTCGATGCCGCGACGGATGGCCAGCGGGTTAGCACCAGCGGCGACGTTGCGCAGGCCGTCGTTGACGATGGCCTGAGCGAGCAGGGTTGCAGTGGTGGTGCCGTCACCCACGGTGTCGTTGGTCTTGGTGGCGACCTCCTTCACCAGCTGAGCACCCATGTTCTCGATGTTGTCCTCGAGCTCGATCTCCTTGGCGACGGAAACGCCGTCGTTGGTGATGGTCGGGGCACCGAACGTGCGCTGCAGAGCGACGTAACGGCCCTTGGGGCCCATGGTGACGGTAACGGCGTCGGCCAGAGTGTTGACGCCCTTTGCGAGCTTGGCACGGGCATCGGTGTTGAACGTAATGTTCTTTGCCATGGTAGGTAATCCTCCAAAAGAAATGTGACTCGCGGCGCCGCTTCCGAGTCCTATGCGGCGGCCGTGTTCAAAGACGAATCAGAGATTCCGACGAGACTAGGCCTCGACGACAGCGTAGATGTCGTCGGCGCGCATCAGCAGATACTTCTCGCCGTCGACCTTGACCTCGTTGCCACCAAACTTACCGTAGATGACAACGTCGCCAACCTTGACGTCCATGGGGATGCGCTCACCCTTGTCGTTGACCTTGCCGGCGCCCACGGCAACGATGGTGCCGCGCTGCGGCTTCTCCTGAGCGTTGCTGGCGATGTACAGACCAGAAGCGGTCTTCTGCTCGGCCTCGTCGGGCTTGACCAGAACACGATCTGCAAGCGGCTTCAAAGACGACATGCTTGTCTCCTCCTTTTTGGGCCGCGCGGTTATACCACGCGAATTAACCCATTTTGTTTGCGTACGCGTTGAATGGTACCCACGAATGGCGGGTTATACAACACAGAGTCAAAAAATCTTATTTTTTGGCACTTAGATTTTCTGAATGCCGGGGGATAACTTGTGCGCGGCTCCCGTGTGGCTCCGGAGGGGCGGGGCATAAGGTTTCCTGCTCGGGCAGTCCTGCTCGCACGAAGGCCACATTAAGTGGCCTTCGGCTCGTGCGGAACTCGCGATAAACCTTATGCCCCGCCCCGCCGGAGCCACACGGGAGCTGAGTCAACGTTATCGAGCCCGGCATCCAAAAAAGTCAGTGCAGCAAAATGGCAATGCGAGGAAGGAAGAGTTCATTTCTAGGAGGTGTAGGCAGGTCCCCTGGGAAGCAGCGTGCATTTTTCCGAATATTCAGCAAACCAGGTGGGCTGTATACGCTTTCAAAGCGCCACTGTTGCCTACGAGCGCCGGAAGCAAGCATCCTGATGCGAATAAAACTGCCAGTCGACGCGGCAACATGCGCTCCGCACTGTATCGATGCTCAAAAAACAACAGAGTTTGCAGCTTTAAGCGTCTCGTGGCGGCATCGGCGTAGGTCAAAATGCTGAATATTCCGCTTTTTGCACGCTCGAGATAGGGGTACATCGGCACAGTACCAAACCTGTATGCATAAAAATGCGGTCTTTCGCAAGTTATATACATAGATAAGAGCGGTTGGCTGGATTGCCTTGAAAATCGCGGCAGAATGGCTCTTTGCGAAAAGTCCGATCCGTCCTAATCAGTGACGGGCTTTTTGGGAGCCATTTCGCCGCGACTGACATTCAAGGCAGGGTTATCGCTCGTAGACAAGGTTACCTGCCAGGTAGGTGGCTTGGACTTTGGTGGCCTGGAGCTCTTGGGGGTCGATGGTGAGCGGGTTTTGGTCCAGGACTACCAGGTCGGCGTATTTGCCGGGTTCCAGGCTGCCGAGGTTTTGCTCGTCACCGGCCGCGTAGGCGCTGCCCAGGGTGTAATTGCGCAGGGCAGTTGCCGCGTCGATGCGCTCGCTGGGGAGCCAGCCGCCCTCGGGCCAGTGGCTGCGGGGGTCCTGGCGCGTGATGGCCGTGTAGAGCACATTCATGCTAGTGACGGCCGTAATAGGGCTGTCGGTGCCGAAGGCCTGGCGGATGCCGCGCTGCTTATAGGTCGCAAACGGCCACATGATGCGGCTGCGTTCCAGACCCAGGTCGCGCTCGGGACCGCCCGGATCGAGCGTGATGTGGCAGGGCTGGCTCGAGGCGATCACGTTGAGCTTGCGTAGGCGGTCGATGTCCTGAGGCAGCAAATTCTCCAGATGCTCGAGCGTGTTATGACCGTGCGGGGGCAGGCCGTAGAGCTCTGCGGCCTCCTCAAAGATATCGAGTGCGGCATGGATGGCACCGTCGCCGATAACGTGGATGCGCACGGTGTGGCCGCGCTCGGCTGCCGCCAGAACCAACTTGCGCATGCGCTCGACAGGAACCGTCAGGCGACCCTGATCGCCCGGGAAGCGTGGGTTGGTATAGGGCTCAGTGAGGTATGCGGTATGCTCGCTCGACACGCCGTCGAAGAACTGTTTAAAGCCTGGCGCCGAGAGCAGCGCGTTGTTCGCGTAGCGGGTCTGGAGTTCTTCCAAGCGCGATTGGTCATCCAGCAGCGTGGGAAACAGATGGGCGCGGATGCCCAGCTTGCCGGCGGCCTGCAGCTTGTCGTAAACATCGTCGCGAATAAAGTCGCAGCCCGGCATGGGCATGAGCGACATATCGCAGATTGAGGTGATGCCTTGTTCGGCCATACGCTTCATCTGGTCGGCGTAAGCGCTCGCAATGCGGTCCTCGCCCAACCACTCAAGACAGCGCGGCAGCAGCTGCATGGCGGCCGCCTCGTGGGCAATACCCGTGAGCTCGCCGTTTGCATCCTTATCGTAGCTGCCACCCGCCGGAGGCTCACTGTCGCGCGTGACGCCAAGCGCTTCGAGCGCGCGGCTGTTAAGCCACAGCGTGTGTCCGTCGCCCGAATACATAACGCAGGGGCGATCGGGGAAGGCGGCGTCGAGTGAGGCCTTGGTGGGGTGCTCGGGCGGATCCCAGCGGTAATCGCGCCAGCCCTGGGTCACGACCCAGGCGTCATCGGGCAGACCTTGGGAAAACTCGAGCGCATGCTGCACCAATGCCGCCTCGGACGTACCCATATCCATGAGCATGTAGGGCGAGGAGCCGACCGAAGTATGGAAGAAATGCAGGTGCGCATCGTGGAAGCCGGGGCAAATGAATTGCTCGCCGTAGTCGACAACCGGCGTGGCGGCAGGGGCGGCGGCAATCACGTCATCGGGCGCGCCGACTGCGACGATGCGATCGCCCGCAATGGCAATCGCCAGCTCACGGGCGGTATCGACACCATCCTGGGCGGTAAAGACGTTCTTGGAGCGGATAATCCGATCGATATGCTGCATGGGCATCCCCATCTCTGGCAGGAAATTCAACACCCCCGAGTGTACTCCCCCGCCCTTGCAACAAAACTCCAAGCGGCAAACGGCAACTTTACCAGCCCTAGCGGCAGGTGGCATACTGGAGAGAGCCTGTACGATTTTGCGATCGAGCCAGCAAGGAGCAAATCGACCATGACGAAGACCAAGGCACAGCAGATTATGGCGGCAACCGAGGTTCGCGCGGCAGACGACGTCACCGCGGCCATCCAGGATATCGCCGCCGAGTTTGAACCCTACATCATCAAGCAGCGCCGGCACTTCCATAAGCACCCGGAGCTGAGCCTTGCCGAGGAGCGCACGACCTCCGACATCGCCAATCAGCTCGACGCCATGAATATCCCCTACGAGCGCCCGCTCAAAACCGGCTTGGTGGCAACGCTTCGCGGCACCGCGCCTGATGCCTACCGCGAGGACGGCACGCCGCGCCGCCGCATCCTGCTGCGCGCCGACATCGACGCCCTTCCCGTCACCGAGCAGACCGGTGAGGAGTTCGCCAGCGTCAACGAGGGCTGCATGCACGCCTGCGGTCACGACTGCCACATCGCCATGATGCTCGGCACGCTGCAGATCCTGCGCCACATGACTGATGACATTCACGGCGAGATCCGCATCGTATTCCAGCCCAGCGAGGAAAACGGCCAGGGCGCCAAGCTCATGATCGGCACCGGCGTGCTCGATGGCGTCGACGGCGCCTACGCCGCACACATCTGGAGCGAGGTCGACGCCGGCACCGTGAGCTGCGAGCCCGGCCCGCGCATGGCAAACACCGACTGGTTCCGCATCGACGTCCGCGGAACCTCGTGCCATGGCGCCATGCCCCAGCGCGGCCACGACGCCGTTATGGTTGCCGCCGAGATCGTCAACGCCCTGCAGACCATCGTCTCGCGCGAGATCAGCCCCTACGAGCCCGCCGTCATCACCGTCGGCGAGCTGCACGGCGGCACGGCGCGCAATGTCATCGCCGGTACGGCCTACCTTGCCGGTACGGTACGCACCTATGGCGACAAGACGCATGAGGAGATGCCCGAGCTTATGCGCCGCATCGTGGAGCACACCGCGGCAGCCTTGGGCGCCGAGGCCGAGCTTACCGATTACACCATCGCCAACTACAAGGTCGAAAACGATGCCACCTCGAGCGAGCGCTGCCGCCAAGCCGTGCTCAAGTGCCTGGGTCCCGCGGGCGAGGGCCATTACCGTGGCACGCTCTCGGGCGAGGATTTCTCCGAGTATCTGCGCCGCGTGCCGGGCGTGCTCGCCTTTGTGGGCGCGCGCAATCCCCAGATCGGCGCTACGTACGCCCAGCACTCCTGCTTCTACAAGATCGACGAGAGCGTGCTCGCCAAGGGCTCCATGGTAGCCGCTCAGTATGCCATCGACTTTTTGGCCGAGCCCACGCAAGAAGAGCTCGACGGCCCCACGATCGCCGCGGTTGCCGAGACCAACCCCGACCTGGCCGCCAAGCTGCGCTCTGCCAAGGCGACGGCCGCCGAGGCCCGCGACGCCGTGCACGACGCCCGCACTGCCCGCCATGCCGCCATCAAGGGCATTCACGATGCCCGCGCCGCCGCTCGCCACGAAGAGAAGCACGACGAGTAATCGTCGCGCATCCACAACCATCTGGCGAAACATAAGTGGGGGCGAACGTTATTCCAGCGTTCGCCCCCACTTATGTTTCGCCAGCTTTTTCGAGCCCATCCCCCATCACGACAGGTGAGTGCGCAGGAAGGTGAGCCATCGTGGTTGTTCGAGGTGGATGATATCGGTGGGAACTCCGGCGGGAGCGTGACCGCCAAAGAGCAGGCCCGCGTCTGCCGGGTTGATAAGGCGCACGATCCAAACGACGACGACCAGCACGCACAGGACTGCGATTGCGATATCGATGCCGTGCTTTGCCTTGCCCGACGTCGTCTCATCGCGCACAAATGCAAGCACAAACGCAAGCGGCACCACCCAAAACAGCGGATGGTAGGCAATTGCCGCCGCAAAATCGAGTCGCAGCGCCGCCAGCCAGGCCCTCGTCATACCACATCCCGGACAGGGAATGCCCGTCATCAGGCGAAAGACGCAGCCGATGTCGAGCAGGTAGAGCGCAAGCCAGGCGATAAAGAGGACGCCGATGCAAGAAAAGGCGCGGCGAATAAGCTCCGCCGCGCCCTTATGTTCCCGAGGGTTGCTCACGATGCCTTAATCGTTAGGCACGCACGCCGAGACGGGTGTTGTAGACCGTAGCCATGGCGTTGGTGTTCTTGATGATGATATTCATGGCAAAGATGGGACCAAGGCCGCACAGGAGCGCACCGACAATCTGCCACATAAGAATGGTGGTGCCGTTCTCCTGGAACACCAGGCCATAGCGAGGAGCGTTGGCCTGCAGGCGGTTACCGATCTTATAGTACCAGTAGAGGGCATAGAAACCGCAGGTCACAAACGACAGCAAGATGAATGCGGCAATGCCCGGCGTGGAATCGCCATCCTCCTGGCACATGGTATTGATGTCGCGAGCCAGGCAGTAGAGGAAGTAATACGAATAGATGCCGCAGGTCACGATAGAAAGCAGGAGCCAGCCAATCAAGCTACGGTCGCTCTTTACAGGCCCATAGCCCATCGGAGCTGCAGCAGGCTGCTGGGCGTACTGACCGGTGTACTGCTGCTGATTCGCGTACTGCTGGGGCTGCGGCTGAGGCTGAACGGCCTGAACCGGAGTGGGCTGAATCTGCGTGGGCTGAGGCGCGGGCTGCGGCTGAGGAGCCGGCTGGGGCGCAGGCTGAGGAGCAGCAGGGGCGGCACCGATAGGAGATCCGCAAACCGGGCAGAACTTGGCATCGTCCGAAAGGGGCGATCCGCAACTAGGACAAAACATAAGCCTCTCCTTTTCCCAAGGCGTTACACGCCTTCAAACCTTACACGTCTATGCTCTCAACAATAGCCGCGACGTTGTTGCGCAACATTGACCAATTTCCAAGAAATTTTGCTGCAACCGTTTTCGCAGCCGTTTTTGCTTTCGCAGTAGAAATAGGCACCCCGGGCTCAGGTGCCCAGGGTGCCTCGACCGGCTATTCGGCTTGGCTATTTTCGGATGCAGAAGCCTCGCCCGGCTCGTCTGTCGGCGTGGCGACGGCAGTCCAATCGGGCTCCGCAGGCGTCGCCTCGGGCGCGGAGGCCGGTGCCGGGGCAGACGTCGGCGCGGGCGACGTTGCAGGCTCGGGCACAGGTGCCGGCTCAGGCGCAGACTCGGGCACGGGCTCGGGCGCAGGTGCCGGCGAAGCATCCGGAGCGCTGTAACCCGAAGGAGCGGACTTCTTCTCAAACGGCAACACAAAAGTCAGGACGTCATCCTTGTCCTCGTCGGCCCACTCGCTTGCATAACGCGCAACCCAATAGCCAACGGCACGATGCTTGAGCATGTTGCCAAAGACCGTGAGGAATACCGTGACAAACGCCGTCAGCACCAAGAACAATACGAGCGTAATGCCACCGCCGGTAACAAGCGCCTCAATAGCCGTAGGACGGTAGTAGTAGCTATACATACCGACAGAGGCAATGGTGCCAAAGACGAGCGTCAGGATCCATGTGATAACGTTGGCGACCAGACCCGTCAAAAACTCGGGAAGGAACGATGCGCAGAACAGCTTGGTCTTATTGTTCTTAAAGGCCGCCCAGACCTTATCGAGCGAAAACGCGCTCTCGACGCGACCGGTCACCGCAAAGTGCATCACGGCGATGTCGGCGAACATAGTAAAGAAGACACCCAGGACCGCCGTGGCAATCATAGCCAGAACAAACAGGCCCAGCGAGCCAAACAGAGCGGCCTCAAGCGCATAGGAGCCGTAATAAGAGTACGCACCCGCGGCACCAATTACCACGCTCTCCACCAGCGAAAGCGCTACACCAATAACGGGAATAGCCGCGATAACCTTGAGCACGCTCGAAATAACGCCCGAAAAGACGCCAAGGCCAAACGACGTGGAACGCATCAACGGACGATCCATGCCGTCATCGACCTTGAGCGACAGGTCGCGACCCCATTCGATGCCAAAGCCAGAACCGCACGCGCTTGCCACACAGGCAGCCAAAAAGCCGAAGGCAGCCGCGATACCGCCGATAACGGGAATGAAGAGCACGAGCACCGACACGACACAGATGAGCGCCGGCAAAAAGGCAATCTGGCACACGCGCTGCAGCACGCCCGGCGTCTTGGTCATGTCTTCAAACGCCTGAGCTACACAGCCCTTGGGCACGTTCACATTAGGCTGAGGAACAAACTGCTGAGGCTGAGACTGCCCCTGAGGAGCAGAGGTTGCAGCACCGGCATTAGGGGCGCCACACGCGCCACAGAACTTGTCGTTATCGCCCATGGGGGCGCCACACTGCGAACAGAACATCGAAATCATCCCTTCGTATCTAGAGCGAATCACCTGGATCGCAAACGATGTCTTTGGCATCATTATCGCCCAATGTGGGGACAAATACTCCAAGATGACCGATTTGCAACGTAGCCGGCTCTACCCAATGATTCGAAGCGGGCACCCGGACTAGTTCGTGCCGCGGAAGCCCTTGCCGACGATCTCGGAACTGTCGACGATGGTGATGAAGGCGTCGGGGTCAATCTCGCGGGTATAGCGGCGCAGTTGCACTGCCTCGCGACGGCTCAGCACGCTCATAATCACCGTGACGCACTTGCCCGAGAAGGCGCCGTAGCCACGGCTGATCGTTGCCGTACGGTTGAGATGCTTGACGATAAACTCCTCGACTTTGCGCGGTTCGGCGCAAATAATCGTACAGACCTTGCGCAGATGAATGCTCTCGATGGCCTTATCGACGACGAGCGTCTTGGCAAACAGGCCAAGCACGCAGTACAGGCCGACGCGCGGGCCATACAGAAAAGCGGCGATGGTCACGATGCCGATATCGACTAGCAGCAGGGCGCGGCCAATCTCGAGCGTGGTGCGGCGCTTGAGGATCATGGCAAGGATGTCGGTGCCACCCGTCGAGGCGCCGATGTCAAAGACGATTGCGCTGCCCAGCGCCGGCAAGATGACGGCAAAGCACAGGTCAAGCCACATGTCGCCTGTGAGCGAAACATCGGTCGGAATGAAGAGCTCAAACAGCGAAACGTAGGCCGAAAGAGCAAACGAGGCAAAGACGCTCCAAAGGATTGCCTTGCGCTCCAAAAAGATAAAGCCCAGGATGACCAGGACCGCGTTGATGATCCACATAAAGACGCCGACGGGCAAAGTCGGGAACAGCGTGGATAGGATGACCGATACGCCCGAGGTGCCGCCGAAGGCAAAGTGATTAGGGGTTTTAAAGGCCACGATGGCAAACGCCGTGAGAATCAAGCCCAGGTTGAGCTCGGCAAAAAAGCGCGGAAAGCCTGGCTCCTGGCTGCGCTTGCGGCCGGCGCGCTCGCCACGTTCGATATCCTCGCGACCGACAACGCGCTCCATCGGCACCACCGGAGGACGATGTACCTCCTCGGCGGCACGCGACGCCGCCTCTGCCGCAGCGGCCTCAATCGCCCATGCTTTGCTTTCGGTCTCGTGTTCGTCGGCCATTACGGCAACCCCTCGTTAACAATTTGGAAACAATGCGCCCATTAGGGTAACGCGGAACGCGAAGATTGCAACCCTTAGTTAGACGAGCGGCATGGCTGCATCGAGGGCATACAGAAAACGACCGACCGCGCTTTTGCTTGCGCGGCCGGCCGTTTGACGTTTTCGCAGATAAAACCTGCCAAAACAAACCTGTCCCTTTTTGGTAGGTTACTCGTGCTGGCTGGTGCGGTGCTCGTACTCCTCGGGGGTGATGACGTCCTCGATACGCAGGTTGACGCCTGCCACCTCAAGGCCGGTCATCGCAGCCAGGCGCTCGGTGACGCGTGCCTTAACGTCGTCAAAGATCGCAGGGGCATAGGCGCCGTACTCGATGATGACCGAGATGTTGACGACCACGCGGTTGTCGTCGGTGACCTCGACCGTCACGCCCTTGGTCAGGTTCTCGGCACCAAACTGCTCCTGCACAAAGTGCATGAGGTTGCCCTTCATGCCCAGCACGTGCGGCACCTCGCGGGTTGCCATGGCGACGATCTTCTCAATCACGCCGTTGGAATAGGTCAGCGAGTCCTCGGACTCGTCCGCCTCCTCATCGTCCTCGTCCGTCTCGCCTTCAGACTCAACCTCGACGAGCGCCTCATCCTCGAGCGTCGCGTCCTCGGCCTCGACGACGGCCTCGTTCGCCTCGAGCTCGGTATCGGCCACATCGACCTTCGTATTAAAAGCCATGGTTCCTCCTTATGCCTGCCGCGGATGCGACAGTCGAATACGTATTAGCGGCCGCTAAACAGACGGCCGAAGAAGTTGACGATACCGTTTTCGCCGTCGCGAATCTGGCCGATCACGGCACCGATCAGCACAAAGAATGCGATGACGAGCGTATCCCACAGGCCCAGCGTGAGCACCAGCACGGCGAGGATAAAGCCGGCGACGGCACCAAGTGTAGTGTTGGGATGGCGCACGGCATAGCTCCAGATGGCAGCGCCCGTGCCCTTGATGAGACCCATGGCTTCGTCAAAGTCGTTGGCGGCGGCGTCATGCCGCTCGCTGGCCTCGGGCTTGGTGTCGGCGGGCTCGCCTGCCGGCGTAGCGCTCTGGTCGATCGCTAAGCGCGGCGCGCGGGCGGTCTTATCTTGATTGGTATCACTCACCGGAAACCTCCACGGTCTGGACGGTAGTCTTGGACGGCAAAAAACGGACGCGCACGGTCGTGCCCGGCGTGCCGAGCATGGTATCGCAGGCCTTCTCGATGCGCTGCTGCATCGAGGTGGCAAGAGCGGCAACGTCCTTATCATCGAGCGCGATGGCCTCTACCTTAAAACGAACGCGCGACTCGTCGGAGCCTTGAACGCGTGCCTCGATATGCTCAACCATCACACGATCATCGCACTCCGCCGCGGCACGGGCACACGAGGAAAGCGCTGCGAGCGTGACCTCGATATTGCGCTCCCCCGCCGGATGCACGTAGGACGGCTCGCGACGCGCGAACATCAAGCGGAAAAACCCGATGAGCACGCCAAGCGCCACGATGGCGGCGCACACCGTAACGACGACGCGAGGCATGGTGTCACGCAACAGCAGCATAAAGCGATACGTATACGGTCCCCAGAACTGGCAGACAAGCGTGCCCAGCGCCACGATGGCGGCGGCAAGGTACACGATTGCTAGGGCTCGTTTGAGCACGCGCATGCGGCGCTCCTTTCGGGTCTCGGTCCACAGAATGCAAAACGATTCGCATCATTATAAAAGAGCCGGGTCCGGTGCTCTACGCACGCGGATCCGGCTCATCTATTCCACGAGGCTTGCATGCTCGCTTCATTATGCCCAGATATGCGCGGCTTAACCCGCGCGGACGCTACTCCTCCTCGAGGGCAGCGATGACCTCGTCGGTCATATCCATGGTGCTGTAGACGTCCTGGACGTCGTCGAGCTCCTCGAGACGGTCGATGAGGCGCTGGACCTTCTTGGCATCGGTGCCGGAGACCTCGGTCGGGGTGGTCGGGACCATGGTGGTCTCGGAGCCCTTGACCTGGACGCCCTGCTCCTCGAGTGCCTTGGAGACAGCCATGACGTCGTTAGCAGCGGTCCAGACGATCCACTCCTCGCCGGCGTCCTCGTAGTCCTCGCCACCGGCCTCGGCGATGGCCATCATGAACTCATCCTCGTCACCGGCAGCACCGTTGGCGATCATGGTCTCCTTCTTGGCGTTCTCGTCCAGGATCTCCTTGGCGACGACGATCTGGCCCTTGCGCTCAAACTGGAAGGCGACGGAGCCGGAGGTGCCCAGGTTGCCACCAGCGTGGGAGAAGGCGGAACGGACATCGGCGGCAGTGCGGTTGCGGTTATCGGTTAGGCAGTCAACGTAGACGGCGACACCGGCGGGACCATAGCCCTCGTACACGATGTTCTCGTAGACGGCGGCATCGGCACCCGAACCAAAAGCCTTGTCGATAGCGGACTTGATCTTGTCCTTAGGCATGGACTGAGCCTTGGCCTTGGCAACGGCAGCAGCGAGGCTGGCGTTGTTCTCGGGCAGCGGGTCGCCGCCGAGACGGGCAGCAACGGTGATGTTGCGGCTCAGCTTGGAGAAGAGGGCGGAACGCTTGGCGTCCTGCGCGCCCTTACGATGCTTGGTTGTGGCCCACTTAGAGTGTCCGGACATACGTGTCTCCTATCGGTTTCGACCTAAAGCCCAGCGCAGATGCTCGGGCAATATAAACAAACGTCGTTATGATATACCTACTGGCCTGCGAGATAAACCCCAAAATGAAGGCGTCGTGATGATACAGTCCCTTGGTGCAAAGTAACCTGTCCCCTTTGCACTAAATTAGGACCAGAGGAGGTCGCTGCGGGTGATGGTGGCGCCGATGGCAAAGGGCATGCAGGCGATGACCGGATACAGGTAGCGCATGTAGGTCGAGCCGTTACAGGGACCGATCAGGCACACGGCGAGTACGCCCAGCAGCGGCACCCAAATGGCCAGCCCGCGCCACGAATGGCGGCGCAACAGGTAGACCACCACGGCGATCATAATCCACACGTAGGTAGCCGAGCTCATGGCGAGCGAGATAAACGGGATGCGCTGTACTGCCACGCGATACAGGTTGATCAGGTGGTCGCACCAGCGCACAACCTTGCTATCGACCGGATGGAAGTCAAAGTACTTGAGGTTATCGGGCTTCGCCATAATCTCGGCACTGCGCGCCGTGCTGTAGACCCACGCATCGCGGGCACTCGGATAAAAGTAGCCGTAGTAGTTATTGATGAGCGCCGAGATATAGCACTCGGGATCCTTTTTGAACATCTGGGCCCACACCTCAAAATAGGCCTTGATGTCCTCCTGCGAGGCGTACTCGTTAAAGCAATTTTTGACGGCGTCCGACTTATCCGGGTTGTAACGGCGGCCCAGATTCTCGTACTTGAGTACACGGTCGATCACGGCACGCTCTTCGTCGGTCACCAAACCGTCGCAAGGAGCCTCCACGATGGTGCCGTCCTCCTTAACCGTGGGATTGACGCCCGAGTTAAGGCCATCGTGTTTTTGCACAAAGCGAGCCGTCTGCTGAAACGGAATCGAGAGGATTTCGCGCTTGGAACTAGGCGTGATATCGTGTGCCGGCATAAAGATCTTGGTGAAGTACATATTAGAGACGAGGCAGAGCGCGAGCACTGCAAGAACCCCCACCCAGCGGAAACGCGGAGTAACGCCCACAGGCGCAGCACCCGACTGCCTGGCTGCACGACGAGCCGCATGAGCGTCCCAGGCACAAAACGCTGCCGCGATTACGCATGCCGCCAGCGGAAAGACCAGGCCGCCATTGCGCAAAAACGTCGAGCCCATGGCACTCAGTGCAAGCAGCAGCCAATCGTGGCGCGCAAAGAGCACGGGGGCCTTCTCGCCCGCACGCTCGGCATTGGCATCTCGGCGGGGCAGGCCACATGCCACGAGCTTGACGGTCTGCACCAGTAGCAGCAAAAACGCGTCGGCAAAGAGCACGTCTTTGGTGAGCAGCGCCGCGTAGTTGGAGAACATCGGCATAAACGCAAAGAACAGCAGGATAATGCCGCGGACCGGCAGACTCACGCCCAACTTGCGCAGCGACGAGACGGAATAGGCCATGCAGGCGGCCGTGATGACAAACTGGGTGCAGGTGTAGATGGCAAGGCCTGCGTTGGCGCTGTTGAACAGCGAAAGCCCCAGCTGGACGCACGAACCGATGATAGCCGTGTGTACCACGGGGTGATGTCCGTTGAGCAACACGTTGGGATTGAGCAGACGCAGGTAGTCACTCGTGCCGTTGGGGTAGTTGAACCACTGGCGAATCTGCGCACCCGTATCTCCCATAAAAAGACCGGGCAGCGAAGCGATGAGCGTGGGCGCCCAGGCGATCATAAGAACCAGGAAGGGCCCGGCAAAGGGATGGACCGAGAGCACGGCGTGAGCTACACGCCATACGCGGCCAAAGTGCGCTTCGGAAAACGGAATGCGCCGAGAGCTCAGCCAATCTAGACACTCAAAGGCAAGGTAGAAGGCGACGACCGCCAAGAGCATCCAGCCCACACCGCCTATCCAGGCGCAGATGATGCGGGCCTTGTCGCCGAGCACGATCTCGGCTGAATCGATGAGGTCGTAGCTGCGGCCGAACACCATGCAGACGGCAAAGAACAGCGACGGAAGGACCACCGAGGGACGCCAAGCGTCGCCGCGGCCAAAGAATACGTAGCGAAACGGCAGCGTAAGCAGGCAGGCAAGCGCAAGCAGCATGACCGCGTCGGTATGGCCGGCAAACGAGAGGAGCACCTCGTAGCACACGTACAGCATGCCCGAGGCTTTGGGGTCAATCGCCAAGACCGCGTTGCTCGACACCGGGGCGGGATCGATGGAAAACGCCGTGGTCGCCAACAGCGCGAGCAAAAATGCGATGAGCGTCTGCTTGGCGGGGTAGCGCTTAAACCAGACGATGCGGGCAGCGTCGCGCGCAGCCGTTGTGGAGAGGTCGGAATCCTTCACAGTCCAAAAAGCCTTTCTAGAAACCTATCAAACTTGGCAAAACCACCACAAAGGTGCCTGTCCCCTTTGTGGTGGTTTTGGTTAGGCGTCGAGGTAGATGCGCTGGGGGCGATTGCGGTGTCGGGCAAAGATGATGAGCGCCAGGCCTGCGATTACAAGCGGCAGGCTCAGCAGCTGGCCCATGGTGATAACGCCCCCCAGCAGATAACCCAGCTGGGCATCGGGCACGCGCACGAACTCGACGAGGAAGCGGACGATGCCGTAGCCCATCACGAACACGCCCATAAACGTGCCCTGGGGCAGCAGCGGCTTTTTGCGGCTGAGCACCTGCAGGATGCAAAAGAGCACGATGCCCTCGAGAAACGCCTCGTAGAGCTGGGAGGGATGGCGCGGCATGTCGCCTGCGGTGCCGCCAAAAATCACGCCCCAGGGCAGATCGGTCGGCTTGCCCCACAGCTCACCGTTCACGAAGTTGGCGCAACGGCCCAGGCACAGGGCCAGCGGAGCGCCGATGACGGCAAGGTCGGCGATGGTCCATGCATCGAGCTTATAGATGCGGCACACGAGCACGCCACCGATGATGCCGCCCACCAGGCCGCCATGAAAACTCATGCCGCCCTCGTTGGTGGCAAAGATCTCGAGCGGATGGGCCCAATAGTAGCCATCGCCGTAAAAGACGACATAGAACAGGCGGGCGCCGATAATGAGGCCGAAGACTACGCCGACCACGACGCTCGTCAGGTCGTCAATCGTGATGTTAAAGCCCCAACGGCGCTGCGTGCGGTACATGACGACCGCCGTGAGCAGGGCGCCGACCACATAGGCCAGACCGTACCAGTAGATGGTGATGGGACCCGCCGAAATCGCGACGGGATCAAGCATATGGTAGAGGTCGTTGAGCATATCGATCCCCTGCTCCCTACATACAAATGCGGCCGCGGGCCTTACGCTCGCAGCCGCATATTTGGGCGTAACGTCTATGCGGCACGCATGGTCCGCAGGTTTCGCATCTTAGAACGGCGCGTACTCGTCGTACAGGTCCTCGGCCTCGCCGGAGACATTGACCTGCTCGACGCGGGTAACGCCGGGCACGTGCTCCTTGAGGATGCGCTCGATACCCATGGACAGGGTCAGCGAGCTCATGGGGCAGCCGGCGCATGCGCCCTGCAGCTCCAGCTTGACGACACCCTCGTCGTCGACGCCCACATACTCCATATCGCCGCCATCGGCCTGCAGGTTGGGACGAATCTCTTCAAGAACCTTCTTAAGCAGCTCTTCGTTAACAGCCACAGGGGCTCCTTTCTCACAATAACGCGGGCACGCCCGCGGACAGGGGCTATGTTACTACAGCCATGTACCCGCTTAGGCGCCAGCCATGCGCGCGGACACGACTTTCACGAGCAGTCAATTTGGGACGGGGCTCTTTTAGCTGTTTTGCCGCCAGCTGGCGTTGGCACGCACTACTGCTGAGCCCGCTCCCCGGTGCCAATATGGACATCGACGATAACCTGGCGGTAGCTGATACCGCACGAGTCGAGGATGCGACGACTGATGCGGCCGTCGTCGGTATCGGCGTACTTGTTGTCCAGGTAGACAACCTCGCCCACGCCCACCTGCGCAAGGATCTTGGCACAGTCATGGCACGGGAACAGCGTGACGTAGACCGTGGAACCCTCGAGGTCTTTGAGCGAGCCGCGATAGTTGAGCACCGCATTGGCCTCGGCATGCACCACGTAGTTGTGCTTGTCCTGCAACGGGTCATCGCTCGTTCCCCACGGGAAAAAGTCATCGTTGAGCGCCGAGGGCGTGCCGTTATAGCCCACCGAAAGGATACGGTGGTTGGTGCTGGCGATGCACGCGCCTACCTGCGTGTTGGGATCCTTGCTGCGGCGCTGCGCGGCAATGGCCACGCTCATAAAGAACTCGTCCCAGCTAATGACGTCGCGGCGCTTGCCCGACGCAGTTTGATGAAGATCGTCCGACATGCCAGACACCTCCGTAATCGCAATAGTTTGACCTATTGTAGCAGGTGAAAGGTGGGGCATTCGTCCCACCAGCCCCTCGCCCTATGCGCGACGGGGCTTTTGGTTGATGTGGTAGATCTCGGCGAGACCCCGCAGCGTCAGCGCATCGTCAACCGTCAAGCTATGGCCGACCAGCGCCGCGAGCGCCTCGGCATCGTCGCCGGTGATGACGATGGGCACGCTGCCCTCCCCCGCTGCCTTAGTCGCGCGCATCTCAGCGAGCACCATGTCGAGCATGCCGTCAATGCGTGCCACCTCGCCCAAGACCACGCCCGAGCGCATGGCCTCACGCGTGTTGCGGCCGATGACGTGCGTCGGTGCCGAGGGCTCAACCTGGGGCAGGCGCGCTGCTGCCGCCGAAAGCGAGCGGGCGCCGAGTGCCAGGCCCGGTGCGATGACGCCGCCCACAAAGGTGCCGCGCGCATCGATGACCTCGATATTGGTCGTAGTGCCCAGATCGATCACGATGCACGGTGAGCCGTAGACAGCGCGGGCCGCCACGGCGTCGGCGATGCGGTCGGGGCCGATCTCTGCCGGGTCGTCGTAGTGCACGGGCATGCCGGTCTTAAGTCCCGGCCCCACGGTGAGCACGCGCCCCGTGCAGGTGCGGGAAAGTGCCGCCTTCCACGGGCGCTCGAGCGCCGGCACCACACAGCTCAGCACGGCCGCCGTGGGCACAAGCGCGCCCGGCATACCCGCATCGGCAGCCAGCGCGCCCATGACCTGCGCGAGTCGCATACGCGCTTCGTCTGCTGTGATGCTCGACGGCGTGGTGATCTCGCACGTCGCAAGCGGACATTCCTGCGCCGCGGCCGAATCCTCTGCAAACAGGCCAAAGCGAATGAACGTGTTGCCCACGTCGACCGTCAATATATACGCGCACCCATTAAGCATCATCGGCGCTCCTTTCGTCTGCCCAGCAGTATATCGCCTACCTAAACCAGTCATCCCGAGTAGCTAATTTGGGACGGGGCTATTTTAGCTACCCCTACTTGTCGGATGATTTTTCTGGGACGGGGATTAAAAAATCATTAGGTACACAATGATTTTTTAATCCCCGTCCCAGAAAAATCATCCTTTGGCCGAGCCTGGGGTAGCTAAAAAAGCCCCGTCCCAAATGGGCTGCCTTGCGGCTATACTGGTGCGCGGTCGCGCGCGAGCTCACGCGGCGGCCCTTGGTAACCCGACTTCCCGCGCCGTATCCGTAGCGGCGCTCCCGGGGGAAGCGGATATACGCAAAGGAGTTATATATGAGCAATCCCTCGAACCGCGCCTCGATGCGCGGGCAACTCACGCTGCGCGGCGTCATCATCGGCGTCCTTGGCTGCGTGATCATCACGGCAAGCTCGGCCTACACTGCCCTCAAGATGGGCGCACTCCCCTGGCCGATCATCTTTGCTGCCGTCATCTCGCTGTTCTTCCTTAAGCTCTTGGGCAACGCCAGCCTCAACGAGGCCAACGTCACCCACACCATCATGTCCGCAGGCGCCATGGTCGCCGGCGGCCTGGCGTTTACCATCCCGGGCGCCTGGATGCTGGGCTATGCCGATCAGATCAGCTGGCTCGATATGTTTATCGTGGCACTCGCCGGCACCATCCTGGGCCTGTTCGCAACGGCACTCATCCATCGCCACTTTATCGTGGATGCCGCGCTTGAGTTCCCCACCGGCAACGCCGCAGCACAGACCTTGCGCGCGACCGAGGCCGGCGGCAAGACCGGCAAGCAGCTCTTTGGCTCCATGGCCGTCGCCGGCATCTACAGCGTGCTGCGCGACGCCCTGGGCGTGGTGCCCAGCATGCTGTGCACGCTCAATATTCCCGGCGTGACCTTTGCCATCTACAACTCGCCCATGCTGCTCTCCATCGGCTTTCTCGTGGGCTTTGCCCCCGTCGCCTTCTGGTTTGCCGGCGCGCTGCTGGGCAACTTTGGCATCATCGTCGGCGGCACCGCTGCCGGCCTGTTCGATGTTGTGACCGCACAGGGCATTGTTAAGTCCCTGGGCATGGGCCTTATGATGGGCTTTGGCGTCGCCGTCGTCCTTAAGGACATTTTGCCGCAGGTCGCCGGCATCATCCGCGGCCTTACCGCCGACAGCTCCACCGACACCGACGAGCAATCGCTCATCTCGGGCTCCCTTAAGCTTGACGCCGGCATCATCGGCCTTGGCACCGCCGCCATCGCCGTGATCGTCGCCATCGCGCTCGACCTCGGTCCCGTCCCAGCCGTCATCGTCACGCTGTTCACCTTTGTCACCACCATCATGAGCGCTCAGAGCTGCGGTCAGACGGGCATCGACCCCATGGAGATCTTTGGCCTCATCGTCATGCTCATCGTGGCCGCCTTCGCGCAGCTCGCACAGGTCAAGCTGTTCTTTATCGCCGGCGTCGTGGCCGTGGCGTGCGGCCTTGCGGGCGACGTCATGAACGACTTTAAGGCCGGCGCTGTGCTGGGCACCAGCCCGCGTGCTCAGTGGATCGGCCAGGCCATCGGCGGCATCGTGGGCGCCCTGGTCGCCGCCGCCGTCATGGTCGCGCTCGTCACCGCCTATGGTCCGGACGCCTTTGGCCCCGACAAGAGCTTCGTCGCCGCACAGGCAAGTGTAGTCGCCACCATGGTCTCGGGCATCCCGAGCGTGTCGTGGTTCGCAGGCGGCTTTATCGCCGGCATCGTCATGTACTGGCTCGGCATTCCGGCCATGATGATCGGCCTGGGCGTGTACCTGCCGTTCTACATGTCGCTCACGGCCTTCCTGGGCTCCTGCGTCAAGCTCGCCTACGACAAGTGGGCCGCTCACCGCGACGCCACGGCCGGTCTTTCGGACGAGGAGAAGGCTGCCAAGGACGCCGCCTTCCAGGAGCAGGGCCTGGTCGTCGCCAGCGGCCTGCTCGGTGGCGAGTCCATCGTCGGCGTTATCCTGGCGTTTGTCTCTGTTGGCCTGAGCCTGCTGGGCTAAGCCGAACCACAACGCATCAACGCAAAGCGCGGGGTCGGAATCTATCCGGCCCCGCGCTTTTGTATTTGTCGAGGTTTTGTCTGTGACGGCATGCAACCTGGCCGCCCAGATGATCGGTAAAGATGATCCTCCTGCCATCCGCGGTGTAGAGTAGGGGCAACGGGGGCGATGCGCGGACCGTGCCGGAACGAGGTGGACATGGAACTCGACAAACAACAGATCAAGCGGCTGCGTGAGCGCCATCATCGGCGCCACGGCATCCGTCCTGCACACAGCGAGGCCATGGAGAACGCCGCCCGCTTCCTTAAGCAGGCGTTCAACATCCGCGAGGGTCGCGCGCCCTATCACGTGATTCGCAAGCGCTTTGTAAACGGGGCGCGCCTGACCGGCACTCACCTGTGCATCCTCATCATCGCCATGCTCATCGCGAGCATCGGCCTCGATATCGACTCGGATATCGCCATTGTAGGTGCCATGCTCATCTGCCCGCTCATGGGCTCGGTCCTTGCCATGGCATACGGCATTGCCACGCTTGACCGCGAGATTACCCTCGAGGCCGTCGCGGGCTTGGCTCTACAGATGGCCTTTTGCCTGGTCACGTCCACGCTGTACTTTAAGCTCTCGCCCCTTGGCACCACCACGGCCGCCATCATCGACAACTCGACACCCACCGTCTGGGACCTCGCCGTCGCCCTCGCGGGCGGCTTTGCGGGCGGACTGGGCAACTCACGCGACCAGGAACCCGCCACGCTCATCGCCGGTGTGGCCGTGGCGACCGCGCTCATGCCGCCCCTGTGCGCAGCGGGCTACGGCATCGCCATCGCAAGCGGATCGCTGTTCCTCTCGGCACTCTACGAGTTTGGCATCAATGTGGTCTTTATCGCGCTCGCGGCCGAAGCCGTGCTGCTGCTTTTGCGCGTGCCGCTCAAGCGCGACCTCAACGGCGACGGCATCGTAACCGCCGAGGAAGATGCCGAGGTCGACGAGCTGTCACGCAAGGTGCGTCGCCGCATCATTGTGGGCACGGTGATCTTTGCCATCCCCTGCATCGTCATGACGGCGGGGTCTATCGGCTCGGCGCAGGCCGGCGTTCAGGACGGCTACGGCGTCACCGAAACCACGCGCGAGCTCGCTGCGGTGCTGCCGGGCTTTAAGGATTACACCGTCGCCGTCGAGACCTCGGCCACCGAAGGCGACGAGGAAGGCATTGTCGAGCGCGAGATTGTCGCCCATGTGACGACGAGCGAGACGCTCGGGGTACACGACCGCCACGTCGCCCGCAAGCTCATCGACCTCAACGTCCCCGAACTCGACCGCGTGGAGTTCGATGTGAAGTAACGTGATGTAGGGCGCAGTTCACGACTGCGCCCCGCTCGCTGTTTTATTGCCGTGAATCAACTGTCCACATCGACATCGCCAGACTCCACCATAAACGCCGGATCGGTGCTCACCAGATAAAAACGGGTCACCTTGGTATCTCTAAATAGGTAGAGCAAGCCCTGATCGCGTCGGCGTGGCATATACGCCACGTGGACCGTACCGAATTCTTCGCCGTTTTCATTCTTTAATACCAGAATGTTGGGGTCGTCCATACGCTCGAACTGTCCATCAACGCAGCTGCCGCCCTTGTCGACCAGCTGCCATCGACAGTTGTCCTCCTCAAGAAAAGCCAGGGTTTCCCGACTCGTTTTGTCATCCCGATAGTAACCATCAATGGCGAAGCCTTCGGAAGCACATTCCTGCATATAGGATGTTTCTCGACTTATAGCGAACTGCCCCATAGCGCCCAGGAGCACAGCTAGGCAAACCACTGCAAGGGTTATCGAGATAGTACGGCGGCCCATATTAACCAGCCCGATACTTGTTTAACGGAGCGCGAAACATACTTGGCACCTCCGATATCAGAGCAAACGTCACCCGCAGCCCGGCGGCAGTCATATGTTTCCAACATCAAACCATATGGCAACCACTCGCGAGAGGAGTATCGGCGAACGGTGCATTTTTGCGCTCCATTGGTCAATTGCGCTCCATTGGTCAAACGTCAACGCGCGCTACAGCTCTTGCCCGATCAATTCAGATTTTGTCGCATACTACCGTAGATCCCCAACGCTTCCACCCCCCCCCGAATTACTCAGGGCGGCCGCGATGGCGCTCGATCCAGTCCACAGCAAAGTCGACGAGCTCGCGCTGGCGCATAAAGCGGATCGTCCCGTTGCCAAGAGGCGCCGTGTGAACCGTGCATTCACGCTCAAAAGCAGCGCCGATCTCTTCGAAGTCCTCGCCATCGACAAAGAGCGTGCGGTATTCCTTCCATACGCGTCGACCGTTTTCCATGATCGCGCTGTGTTCCACACAGTCGTGCTTGCCGGGGTACTGCGCACGGGCATCTGCCAAATGCAGTGACGTATTCTTGTCATAGCCAACGCCCACCAGCAGCACGTAGCCGTCCAAATCGTACAGACGCGCGATGGGCGATCCATCGCCAAAGATGTTGCTCAGGTCATGGTTCTCCGTCAGGAACTGAGCGTACGAGCCGTTTGCCGCCACCGAACGCGCCGGGTGGTCGCTGCGAAGCGTACCCGGCCACGTGCGGAACATCTCGGCAACGGCCCCCATCGTATTGGTGGGCGTGATGCGTTTGTCATAAGCCGGCCAGTTATCACGGATTAGCTGCCACCGCTCTTGCGGCTCCTGCCAATGGACGCCGCTCGCCGGGTCCAAGTTTTTCCACGACTGCGTCGGCATCATGATGGTGCCGGTCTCGCCCACCGTCTGGAGCAGCGCCTCGATCACCGGCTGCGCACCGCCGCACACATATCCAAGCGAGCTGAGCGAACAATGGACCATAACCGTCTGCCCCGAGTGCATGCCAACAGCAGAAAGCGCATCGAGGATATCCTGCTTGAGTACGATTTGTCGGTCCATTGCCGTTTCCCCTCTATCCCCACACATCAGTTTCTTTTGCGTCATGCGCCGAAATAGCACACGGGCCATGCGGCGCATGACGCTGCAAATGATACGTTTCCCAATGTTGTCGAGGGATCATTATTTAGTACTTGAAGAAGCCCTCGCCCGAGCTTTCGCCCAACTTACCTTCGTCGAGCATCTTCTTGAGGACGGACGCCATGGCCTTAAAGTTGTAAGGCATCATCATCTTTTTGAGCAGCGGGCTCACCAGACCCGGGACCTTTTGATACTGCATGACGATGTTGTAGGCCGTCTGGATGCCCACGGTATCGAACACGCGGAACGGGCCCTTGGGGGCACCGGTGCCGCGCGTCCACGCGAGGTCGATGCTCTTGGGGTCGCTGACGCCCGAGACATACAGGTCCAGGCCCGAGAGCAGCCACGGCACCAGCATGGAATTGAGCAGGTAGCCGTTCTTTTCCTTGTTGACGGGAAGCGCCAGCATGCGGATGTCGTTGGCAAAGTCGACGAGCTCGTCGAAGTAGCGCTTGTCGGTCTGGTCCTGGGCCATGACCTCGGTCATGTTGTTCTTCCAGATGGAATTGGCAAAGTGCAGCGACAGGTACTTCTCGGGACGGCCGGTGTACTTGGCAAAGGTGCTCGGCAGCAGCGTGGAGGAGTTGGTCACGATGACGGTCTTTTGCGGCAGGACCGGGGCGAGCTTCTTGTAAAAGTCGATCTTTGCCTGTGTGTCCTCGGCCATAGACTCGATGACCAGGTCGGCGTCGGCCACGGCCTTGGCAAGATCGAGCTCCAGCTTGAGCGTGGAGTAGGCGCGCTCAACGGCAGCGAGCGCCGCCTCCTTGTCGAAGGGCTTGCCGCTATCGGCGATACCGGAGCACCACTCGCCCGTGCCGTCCGCCATGCCCTCGATTGCCGCGATGTACTCCTCGCGCACGTGGTCGATCTTGGGCTGGGTGCGGCCGATGCTGCCCTCGCTGCGCAGCCAAATCGTTACGTCAAAGCCGCAGTAGGCAGCCTGGAAGGCAATCTGGCTTCCCAGTACGCCGCCACCGGCGACACAAACGTTCTTGTAGCTCATGGGACGATCCTCTCTTACGTAATTCCATAGATGTGTATTAATTCAAACGTAAGGATGACGCGCGCTGGGGGTGGGTTCTATAAACGGGCGGTATTTCGCGGCAAACGGCTACATATGTTCATTATCTCAGGGTTCCGAGGGCAGTTTTTGGTGCCACCGAGACGTCGTTTTCAGAAGTATGCGGCAAATTTTAAAACTCTCGAGCACACCCCCGTTTTCCGTAAATAAAACCGCAGGTACAGAGCTTGGGCATACCAAGTGTGCTCGGCCTATTCAGATTTTGCCGCATACTTCCGAAATCTAAGTTCGCAAAGGGTGATAGTTGGGGCGTTTACGCAACATATGTCCAGCAAAAACGGGTGATGGCCGGTACGGCTACCACCCGTTTGTCTTATATCCGGCTCAAAGCGGGCCGTCTACTTCTTGATGCCGCGTCCCAGGCGCTCGGCGACCGACGCCACGGCGCTCTCGTCGACCGAGCCGCAGCTCACGCAGCCATCGTGGGCACGCATCTGGCCGGTGACCTCGTCCATCGCGAGCGGTGCCACCTTCTCGAGCTTAAAGCCCTTGCCGGCGCGCATGTTTTCCTTGGCCACGCTGATCATGAGCTTAATGCGGTT
>CAKUGH010000013.1 GCA_934654605.1 uncultured Collinsella sp.
CGGTTAGCGTCAGACAGATACAGGTTGTTGTCCTGCGGGTTGTAGTGGTCGGTGAGCTCGCCGGCAACGCCCTTGATACCCACGGCGTTGCAACCGTTGGCATCGAGCATACGGCGAGCGACCGTAGCACCTGTGTCGCCGTCCGAACGAACCTTGGACCACGTCTTGTACGTCGAGTTGATATAGCTCTGGGCAGCAAGGCCAAGTACCGTGCAGACAAGAACAACCAGCAGGTACAGCGGGTCGATGCCAAAGCCGTATCCATAGTAATAAGGCATGCGAATTCCTCCGAATCGAGTTACACGTTGGAGGCATTCTACCCACTCAGGCGGTTAGGCTTCCCTACAGTAGCTCGATTTTGCCGTCCTTCACGGTGAGTCCCATGTTGCCCGATAGCAGATCGTCCAGGCGCGAGCCCACGAGCTCAAAGCGCCAACCTTCGCGCAAGGGACTCTGCTCGGGATGCTCAATGTAGTCGGCCAAGTCATCGCGCGAGGCAATGACCGAAGTCGCCACGCCCGAACGCTCGGCAACCAGGCGAATGAGCGCATACATCAGGTCCGTCACGCTCTCCAGCTCCGGCGAAATCTGGCGGTGTCCGCGCACCATAAGTGGCAGGCGATCGTGCGGGCAGCTCGCGCCGCGCTTGATGGCCATGAGCGCGCCGTCCACGTCGCGCTCCCCCAGCTGATCGGTACCGCGGATGCTACGGAACTCCTCGACGCGCACGGGATTGCGCTTGACGAGCGCCAGCAGCGTATCGTCGGACATGACCCACTTGCGCGGGATGTTGCGGCGCTCGGCACGGTCCTCGCGCCAAGCGGCAAGCTCACGCGCAATGCCCAATTGATGGCGGCTGCACGAGTTGATGCGCTTGACCTTGCGGAACGCCTCGTGACGGTCGGCACGATAGTGTGACTCGTCGGCCAGCGGACGCAACTCATCGAGCACCCAGTCCACACGGCCCAGCTCACGCAGGCGACTCATCATCTCGGTATAGGCGACGATCAGGTACTTGACGTCATCGATCGCATACTCAATCTGTTTATCGGTCAGCGGACGGCGCGACCAATCGGTCAGCGACTCGGTCTTGGGCAGCGAAACGCCGCAAAACGTCTGTACGAGCGCGCCGTACGAAATCTGCTGGCGCTCGCCCAAAAAGGCGGCGGCCACCTGCGTATCAAAAATAGGACGCGGCAGCACGCCCACGGTATGGAGCATGACCTCCATATCCTGCGAGCAGGCGTGGAACACCTTGGTCACGCTCTCGTCGGCCATAAGCTCGGCGAGCGGCGACAGGTCGTCGATCACCAGGGGATCGACCGCGACGCTCTCGGCAGGGGTGGCAATCTGGACCAGGCACAGGCGCGGATGGAACGTGCGCTCGCGCAAAAACTCGGTATCGACGGCAATCGCGCCAAACTCGCGCGCGCGCTGGCAAAAGTCGAGTAGAGCCTGATGTGTGGAAATGTACATATCAACCCATCGAATAAGGTTAGGCCCGAAAAACACGGGTAGGATATCGGCATTGCCTTACAACTATACTCGGTTAGTCACAGAACGGGAACGTAAGTATGCGCTGCCTTATCATCCACAACCCGGCATCGGGCCCCAGCTCAGATGAAATCTTCGCATTCACGCACGCCCTCTCGCAGGGCGGCGACGAGGTCGTGATGCGCTTTATCGGCGACGGCATGGAGCCCGAGGACGCCGTGGCGGACGTGCGCGAGTTCGATCGCGTGGTTATCTCGGGCGGCGACGGCACCGTCTCCAACGTGCTCGACCAGATGCGCGGATGCGGCGTTCCCACGCTCGTCTTTCCCTCTGGCACGGCCTGTCTGTTCTTTAACAACATCGGCAATGCCCCCGAGGCGGCGGCACTCGCCAAGGCCTGTCGCGCCGGCCGCACCGTCAAGGCGGACATGGGCGAGCTCTTTTGGCTCGACGAGAACGGCAACGAGAAGCGCCATGGCTTCATCATCATTGCCGGCTCTGGCTACGACGCCGAGATCATGATGAAGGCCGCCCCCAGCAAAAACGACATCGGTGAGATCGCCTACTTCCTGTCTGCACTCGCCACGCCCAATCCCACGGTGGCGCATTTTTCGATTGAGCATGACGGTATTGTCGAGGAACTCGATGGCATCTGCTGCATGGCAGGCAACACTTCGGTCATCCAAAACGACATCAACCTGTTCCCCAACTGTCGCATGAACGACGGCATGGTCGACATCGCGGTCATCGAGCCCGTAAAAACCGTGCAGCTACTGCCCACGGTGATCACCGCCGCACTCGACCCCGCCGGCAAGGTGCTCGGTCGCCCGCAGTTCAAGATCATCCAGACCAAGGAAGCTAAGATTACCTGCACGCCGTCGCTGGGTATGCAGTTCGATGGCGAGATCATCTCCAGCAACTCCGGCGTCTTTGGCGCCCGCGCACTTCCGCAATGCCTCGACCTCATCGTCGACGAATTCTCACCGCTCGGTAAATAGGAGGACCCCATGAACGACAATCCCCTGCTCGGCTTTATCGTCATTGTTCTGGCCATGCTCGTCGGCTATGCGATCAACGTGATCCACCGTCGGAAGAAGTAATTCCACATTGGTATGATATTCATCCAATTATCGTCTCCTCCGCTGTTTATGCATTTGCCAAACAGCGGGGGATTTTTCTTTGTGACCCGTGGAAGGCGCTTTATTCAGCTGCAGTAATTGCAGGGTGCCTTTATTTAACTAAAGCTACATAATGAGTATTCTTATCCGCTCATCGCATATTTTGGGACGCTCATCGAGTATTTTATCGAACAGGATGAATACTCTTTAGACTTCCGATAGGCTAATAGATGTATTTATTAGCTGAGATTCCGCACCGTTTTGCGGGGTTTCAACAGTTGGGAGGGATCATGAGGTTTACTCATCCTGTCAACACGCTCAAAAAGCTCGGCTGCGGCCTTGCCTTTGGAGCAGCGGCCATTATGGCCATGCCGACTTCGGCGCTCGCCTGCACCCAGATCTACATGGGCAGCAAGCTCACGGCAGACGGCAACACGTACTACGGTCGTTCCGAGGACTTCGGCCCGCGCTACGTCAAGCATTTTGGCATTGAGCCCGCGCACAAGGACGGCAACGAGTACACCTCGGTCGAGTCCGGCTTTGAGTACAAGTCCAAGGGCGCAACCTACCGCTACACTTTCGTTCGCGACAACCCCTCGCAGTGGGAAGATCGCTACGATGCTTATTCCGAGGCCGGCATCAATGAGAAGGGCGTCTCCTGCTCTGCCACGCTGAGCACCTCCTATAACGAGAAAGCCGAGGAGGCCGACCCCATCACCGAGGAGACCGGCATCGGTGAGTACAACTACGCCAGCGTTATCCTGGGCGAGAGTGCCACGGCCCGCGAGGGCGTCGAGCTCCTCGGTAGCCTGGTCGACGACCAGGGCATCTGCGCCAACGACCAGATCATCATCGCCGACAACAACGAGACCTGGCTGTTCGCCGGACTTTCCGGCCATCAGTGGATCGCCATGAAGCTAACCGACGATATTGCCTCGGTCAACCCCAACATCGGCAACCTTAACTACCAGGTCAACCTCGACGACACCGAGAACTGCCTCCACTCCGAGAACATTCAGACCATGCCCGAGGAAAAGGGCTTCGCCAAGTACTTCGATGACGGCAGCCTCGACGTTGCCCAGACCTACGGTGAGGAAATTAGCGAGAAGGCCATGCATTCTTGGTCTCGCTATGTCCAGGGCCGCGCCTACTTCGAGGCCCCGCTTGCCGAGGGCACCGACTACGAGATCGTCAAGGATGAGCGCGAGGACGCTCGCGCCACGACCGGCGCCCTGGTCCACGATATGCAGCCGCTGTTCTTTACGCCCGGCAAGTCCGACTGGAACACCTTTGAGATGATCCGTTCGTTCGCCGCCCGCGGCGAGAACGTCGCCGGCCTCAATGCCAACACCGACGGCGCCTACGCCATCGGCTCCAACCGCAACACCGAGATCCACACCTTCCAGATCCGTCAGGGCATGGACCCCGAGATCGCAACCATCCAGTGGGAGATGCTCTCCAACGCCGAGTTCTCCGTTGCCATCCCCCTCTACTCTGCACTACTCACCGAGGTCAGCCCCTACTTCAGCGATCAGGATGTCTCCTTTGATCACTGCGAAGAGGAAGACGTCGTGAACAACGAGGAGCCCAAGAACTCCATCAACTACGTCCTCATGGACATCAACACGCTCGCCTACGAGAACCGCGACCACTGCGCCACCGGCGTCCGCGCCTACCTCGACGCGCTGCAGAAGGAGCTCATCGAGCAGAACCTGACCGTCGACGAGGCCATGCAGGCCGCCGAGGGCACCGAGGCCCGCACCGCCCTGGCCAACAAGGCCGGCAAGGCTGCCACTAAGAACACCTACCTCAAGTGCAAGGCAATGCTCGAGGAGATGCGTGACTACCTCAAGGAGGAGGATTTCTCCGAGGAGTTCGTCCCGAGCGACTACGATGCCGACAACGACTGCCTGGTCGAGTCCATCACCTACGCCGACGAGGCCCTCTCCGATGAGGATGTAGCCGAGCCCGAGGCCGAAGAGGAAGAGGCCACCGAGGAGAAGTCCGAGGGCAACAACATGGCCGCCATGGCTGTTGGCGCCGTCGTCATCATCGGTGTCTGCGGCTTTGTGATCTATCGCCGCAAGAAGGCCTAAGGTCCTCATGCTCCAGGAGCGGGCGGGATGGCTAAGGGCCCCGCCCGCCCAGCCCGCTTTTTTGACCGGCGGGAAACATCGCTGAAATCTTTTCAAAAAAAGATTTCCCCGCGCACACTTTGCTGTGCTATAGTGCAGCGCAACAGCAACAAGGCGCGACCGCGCCACGGCATCATGAAAGGAGCCACCAACATGAAGAACACGATGAAGTCTCTCAGCAACTGGTGGTGGCGTGATGCGAATACGATCGGTCGACAGTGAGTCCCTCACGCCTGTTTTTGCGCTCTAGGTGATTGGAAGGCCTCCGGTTTCGACCGGGGGTCTTTTTCTATCTCGAGCCCGATCGCATTCGCATCACGCGCCTCCGCTTTTCTCTTGCACTTCTCTTCCGAAAGGATTTTCACCATGTCTCAGAACACCACCGCCGCTCAGCCCCGTACCGTCCAGACCGCCGACCGCGGCAAACTCGATGTTCGCGCCCTCGTCCTGCTTGCCATCCTGCTTGCCGCCGGCTTCATCCTCAACTTCACCGTCGGCAAGGCAATCTCGGGCATCTCGGGCGGCATGATCAGCCCCGAGTTCATCATTTCGGCCTTCTGCCTCACCATCTTGGTCGTGCGCCCCAACATTGGTCAGGCGCTCGTCATCGGCCTTATCTCGGCAGCCGTGATCCAGATCACCACCACCTCGCCGTTCATCGATTTTGCCGCTGAGGGCATCGCCGCCATGCTTATGGCCGCCATCGTCAACGCTGCCGGCAAGGGCGGTCAGGTTAAGCCTGCCGTCGCCATCGTCGCCTCCTTCGTGACCACCTTTGTCTCGGGCGTCATCTTCATGGTCATCAAGATGGCCATGCTCGGCGTGGTGGGCGAGCTCGCTGCCGCCATGCTGCCCGTCGTCGCCATGACCGCCGTCTTTAACGCCATCCTGGTCGGCGCCCTCTACCTGCCCATCCAGAAGGCCCTCAAGCTCAACTAACCCGCTCGTCTTTACGAGCCGCCCCATCTTGGCGTTCATTCGTCGCTCGCGCACCCAAGTACGCTTCGCTCCTCTTTCGCGCCAACCTGGGCCCCTCGTAAAGCCGTCTCCGTGCCCCATTATTCAAAAATAATCCCCTTTTCGATTTAACCCCTTTCGTAGGGGTCTAGGACACTCTTATCTCAAATCCCACCTTAAGGAGAACATCATGGCCACCAACACTCAGGCTCGTACCATTTCTGCCAACGCCGTTTCCGACAAGGGCATCCTCGATATCACCTCGCTCGTCTTGCTTGCCATCCTGCTCGCGGCCGGCTTTATCCTCAACATGACCGTCGGCAATGCGCTTGCCGCGACGGGTATCAAGCCGCAGTTCATCATTGCCGCCTATGCCCTGGCCATCGCACTCACGCAGGCGAGCTTTGCCCAGGCCGCCATCTTTGGCATCCTGTCAGCCGCCGTTATCCAAATCACCACGTCCATCCCCGGCCTCAACTTTGTGACCGAGCTTGCCGGAGCGCTGACGATGGCGGCGCTCGTTAAGTCCAACATCGGCGGCAGCAAGATCAACCCCTTCATCGCCGGCCTGCTCACCACCCTGGTCTCGGGTGCCCTCTTCGCCGTCCTGGGCACGGTTATCATGGGCGCCGCGCTTCCCACGGCACTTGCCAAGGTTCCCATCGTCCTCGGCACCGCCGTCTTTAACGCCGTCGTGGTCCAGGCCCTCTTCTTCCCCCTGCGCAAGGTGCTCAACAAATAGCCTGATATGATGGACGGGGCCGCGCGCCAGTGGCCCCGTCACTAAAGACTGTCCCAAACAGCTAGCTTTTGGGGACGTTCTTAGACGACTCGTCATGTAAGAACGTCCCCAATGACTATGAAAGGTATCCATGAAAACGATCATCAACGTCGACGATGTCTCGTTCTCCTATGGTGCGCAAACCGAGCAGGCGCTTAAGCACATCTCGCTCGGCGTGAACAAGGGAGACTTTATCGGCATCATCGGGCCTTCGGGCGCAGGCAAATCCACGCTTGCCGCCTGCCTGTCGGGAGCCGTACCCCACCACTTTACCGGCAACTTCTTTGGCTCCGTCATGGTTGACGGCCACGACACCTGTGAGGTCTCGCTCACCGATGTGTCGCAGATCGTCGGCAGCGTGTTGCAGGACATCGATACGCAGATGGTCGCCTCGGTCGTCGAGGACGAGATGCTTTTTGGCCTGGAGAACTTTGGCGTCCCCCACGACCAGATCGAGCAGCGTGTAAGCGAGACGCTCGAGACCGTCGGTATCAGCGACCTGCGCGATCGCGAGATCGCCACCCTCTCGGGCGGGCAGAAGCAAAAGGTGGCCATCGCCGCCATCCTCGCCATGCGCCCGCGCGTGCTGGTGCTCGATGAACCCACCGCAGCACTCGACCCCGCCAGCTCCACGCTGGTCTTCGAGACCCTGCGCGAGGCAAACCGCACGCTCGGCATCACCATCGTCGTCGTTGAGCAAAAGGTCGCCCTGCTTTCGGAGTACTGCAACCGCGTGCTCGTGCTCAACCATGGCAAAATCGCGCTCCAGGGCGAGCCGCACGAGGTCTTCGCGCATACCGATGAGCTCCGCGCCATTGGCGTCGATTGTCCCCGTGTCACGCGCATCTTCAACAGCCTCGAGGCCGATGGCCTGGCAAGCGGCACCCCCTGTTTGGATGTTGATGAGGCCGGGCGCCTGATTACGGGCATCGTCGATCCCGCACACACCGCCAGCGACACCCAGGCGCCCGCTGGCTCCCCGCATGCCCCGTCGCCGCGCCCGCACGCCAAGGACGCCGAGCCCGTGCTCACCTTCGATCACGTTGAGTTTGCCTACCCCAATGGCGGCGCTGCCGTCCACGACCTTAGCCTGACCCTCTACCCCGGCGAGCTCGTGGGCATCGTCGGTCAAAACGGCGCCGGCAAGACCACGCTCACCAAGCTGCTCACAGGCCTGCTTAAGCCCGCCTCGGGCAGCGTGCGCGTTACGGGCTTGGACACCGCAGCCGTTCCCACGAGCCGCATCGCCCGCGAGGTCGCAACCCTCTTCCAAAACCCCGACCGCCAGATCTGCAAGGATACCGTGCTCGACGAGGTCGCTTTTGGCCTGGAGCTTGCCGGTATCGACCGCGCCGAGGCCCTGCGTCGCGCCCAGCTCGTCATCGACCGTTTTGGCCTCCCCGCCGATGAGGCGCCTTTCTCGCTTTCGCGCGGCCAACGACAAATGGTGGCACTCGCCTCCGTCGTGGTCGTAGAGCCCAAAATCGTAGTGCTCGACGAGCCCACGAGTGGACTTGACTACCGCGAGTGCATGACCGTCATGGAAACGGTACGCACCATGGCCGAGCGCGGCTGCGCCGTGATCATGGTCTGTCACGATATGGAAGTCGTCTCCGACTTTGCCGAGCGTATCGTTGTAATGGCCGATGGCCGCATCCTCGACCGCGGACGCACACACGAGCTGTTCTCGAACATCGAGCTCATGCAGCGAGCTTACGTTGAGCCGCCCCAGGTCATTGAACTCTCACGCCGCTTGGCGTCCTCCGTCTCGCCCGCTTTTGCGCAGGTAAGCGAGGTCACCGATATCGTTCGCATTACCAAGGAGATGGTCCGCCGTGGTTAACGTCATCGACTATATGCCGGGCGACACGCTGCTGCATCGCCTGAACCCGGTCGTCAAACTGGGCCTTGCCGCCGCCATCATCATCGGCATCTTTTTGTCCGACACCTATGTTGCGCTGTTGGGCTTTTTGGCACTCACCCTTGCGCTGGGCGCCTACGCTGGCGTCGTCGATCGCCTGTTCTCGCTACTCAAGCTGCTGATTCCACTCGCGCTCATCATGCTGGTGCTGCAGTTGGCATTTATGCGCGACGGCAACGTGGTGTGGGGTTTTGTTACCGACACCGGCCTGATCACAGGATCGAAGGCCTGCCTGCGCCTGTTGGGCGTGGCGCTGCCGCTTATCCTCATGCTCATGGTGACCAAGCTCAACGACCTTGCCAACGCCTGCGTCGAGGTGCTTCACGTGCCCTATCGCTACGCCTTCACCTTTACCACGGCACTGCGTTTTGTGCCGGTGTTTGGCCAGGAGATGAATGCCATCATGGAGGCGCAGACCGCGCGCGGCGTCGAGTACGACACCAAGAACCCCGTCAAGAAGCTCAAGCTCATGCTGCCGTTGTGCGTGCCGCTGCTTATCTCGAGCGTGGGCAAGACCGATGCCACCGCGCTTGCTGCCGAACAGCGCGGCTTTTATCTGCGCACGCGCGCCAGCTCGTACAAGCGCTACCCCATCAAGGGCTTAGATGTCACCGTGCTCATCGTCAGCATCGCCCTCATCGTCCTGGGCTTCCTGTTCTAGCAACTGCCAGCGGTAACCGGCAAACGCAAAAGGCCTCGGCTCGTACCAAACGAGCCGAGGCCTTTACTGTTTCCCCGGATAAAACCTACCAAAATAAACCTGTCCCTTTTTGGCAGGTTGGGGGCTAGAGGCGGTAGGGGGCGCCGCTGCGAATGATGGACTCGCGCACGAGGACATCCATGGCGTCGAGAGTGATCTCGGGCATCTCTCGGTACTTCTGCAGCACCGAGAGCTCCGTGCAGGCCAGGATAACGCGGTCGCAGCCGCTACGGGCAAACTCCCACATCACACGGTCGAACTTGTCCATATCGGGCTCGCGTCCGGCCTTCACGTCGTCGTAGATGAGCGACATCACGTCGGCCTGACGCTTCTCGCTGGGGTAGACGACCTCGACACCCGCAGCCTCGCATTCGCGCCCGTAGACGCCCGCACCCACGGTGCCGTCGGTACCCATGATGCCAATCCTGCGCACCGGCTCTGCCGGCATGCTCAGGTTGGGATCGAACTCACACTCCCCCATCACCGCGCCCGCTAGGGCATAGCGCACCGACTCGCGCGGCATGTGGATAATCGGCACCTTCGTAAACGACTGAATCTGGTCGTAAAAGTAGTGTGACGTGTTGCAGGGAATGGCGATATGCGCGCAGCCCAGCGACTCGAGCGCCTGGGCGCACTCCTTCATAGTCGCCAGCAGCTCGGCATGCTCGCCGGTCTTGATGGCCAGCGTGCGGTCGGGCATGGTCGACTTGGAAAGAACCACCATGTCGATATGTTCCTGGTCGCAGGCGGCCGCCGTATGGCGCACCACCTGGTCGTAGTAATACGACGTGGCCTCGGCGCCCATGCCGCCGATAACTCCCAGCTTTTCCATCGCGGCCTCCTTGGTGACGCCAGCACAATTGCGCGTATCATACCCGCGCCCGCCCGATACATACCGGACGGGCGCCACGCTCGTCTACTTGTAATACGTCTTGAACAGCTTAAAGTGACGCAGCTTGGTGTGCCACATGCGCAGCCAGCGGTTAAAGACAAAGTCGCCCTTCATAAACGAGGGATCGGCGCCCTTGCCCTCGTTGGCCAGGCGATGCACCTTCGCGCGCAGCTCGGGATCCTTGACGTACTTGTCAACGACACCCATGGGGACGACCATCCACAGCGCCTCGTCCTGCGCCGTCACAAACTCCGGCTCAAACGGGCGGTTGAACACATACTCATCCACCACATACTTGGCAACGTTAAAACCGCTGTTGGTTACGTAGTAGTTGCTGCGGCCCTGGCGGGTATTGAAGTCGAAGAACTTAAACGAACCGTCGCGCTCGTCGTACTTGACGTCAAAGTTGGAATAGCCCACAAAGTTCAGGTCCTCGAGCAGCTTGCGCACACCGCCCATGAGCTCGTCATTGGGCTCGGTAATGATGCAGGCGTGATTACCGACGCCATGGGGCTGATGCTCCTCGAGCAGCACATGGCCCAGGCACATCATGCGAACCTTGCCATTGCGGTCGGAATAGCTGGTGAGCACGCGCATGTACTCGTCGTTGCCGGGCACGCGGTCCTGCAAGATCAGGTCGTCGGTATAGCCGCTGGCATAGGAGTCACGGATAACCTGCTCCAGCTCGGCGCGATCGGCAATCTCATAAGCCTTCTTCTGGCCCTCGAACTCGTGCTGCCACCACATGATGCCGTCGGACGGTTTCAGGATCATCGGATAAGGGAAGTCAATCAGGTCGAGCACCTCGGCAGGCGCCTCGCCCTGCGCGTTGAGCATCTGCGCAGTAAAGGTAAAGGTATGCGGATAGGGCACACCGTGCTTCTCGCACAGCTCGTAGAAGATCTCCTTCTTCTGGCATTGCTCAAGCATGCTATAGGGCGCGTAGGGCGCAACGATGTTATCCGCCAGCTCATCGGCATCCTTTGCCTGAGCCACCAGGGCAACATAGTTATCGCCGCAGCCCATCAGGACAATCGTCTTGTCGGCATGTGCCCGAGCGATACCGTTGACGGTCTTGAGCATCACGGGCATGGTATCGATATCCACGTTGGGCGTGTAGTCGATAATCTGGCTGCGATACGCAGGGCCCGTCTGATACTTGCCAAAGACCAGGCTCTTGACCTGATACTCCTCGTAGAAGGCGCGCGCCACCGAATACGCGTTGATGTCGCCGCCGAGCAGCACGGGAATAAACTCGCGCTCTGTAAACTGCAATGCCATGGAAACTTCCTATCATGAACTGCCCACACGACGGGCGGTCTTTGTTCAACTGATTTATTCTAGCGTGCCGAGCCGCCGGCACCCAAAGCTCCACCGTATCTATGGCAATCGGCGTAATTATCCAGCACGAAGGCGGCAATCACCGGTGTACGACAACGGCGCAATGAACCCACCGTTGTTGTAGGATTCGACCTGTTGCCCGCCCCGTCGAAAGGTGCACCGTGCCCCAGGCTCATCCGATCAACAACCCCATCATTGACGCCGCAAAGCGCGAACTTGCGGATCGTGCCCAGACGGCAGCTCCCCTACGCACCGCAAACGATGCTTACAACGGGCCCGCCCGCATCGTCTCAATCAACACGTCGGAGCACAAAGGCACGCGCAAGTCACCCGTCGCCGACGGGCACGACACCGTCATCGAGCAGTTTGGTCTCGCCTCCGATGCGCACGCCGGGCATTGGCACCGCCAAGTTTCCTTTTTAGCTGCAGAGTCTATCCAGACGGCGCAGGCGCGCGGGCTCGATGTGAACGAGGGCGACTTTGGTGAGAACTTCACCACCCAGGGCATCAACCTGCTCTCGCTCCCCCTGGGAACGCAGCTCAAGATTGGCAGCGAAGTACTCGTCGAAATCAGCCAGATCGGCAAAGTCTGCCACACCCGCTGTGCCATCTACTATCTCGCCGGCGACTGCATCTTCCCCCACGAGGGCATTTTTGGCGTCGTGTTGCAGGGCGGAGAAGTCCATATCGGTGACGACATACAGGTGGTCAAGCTCGGCGATGGCACCTGTTCCTTCACTCCCGCCGAGGCACTCAAAGAGGTGGAGCAGGCTCGTCGCGAAGGAACCCTGTAGTTGCAAAACCCCACGTTGAGATAGCTTTTACAGCCAAGAATCCCGTTGCAACAGGGTGCCGTAACGTTAAAGTTGAACTCTATGGTTTCTCAACAATTCACCATTCCCGCAGGTCAAGGCCAAAGCCTCAAGTTCAACTTGACCCTTTAGAACCTTTAAGGTTCAAGTTGAGGTCGAAAGCAGTAGTAGAATACAGCTCGACCAATAACCTACGATTGATTGCAGAGGGACTGGATGCAGCATTCGAACCATCGCACCGCAGCGCTCATTGCGTCGAAGCCGGCTCGTATCATCACGAGCGCCGCGCTCGCCGTCGCGCTGACGGCCACGCCGATGCTCTCCCCCGTCGCGGCCTATGCCGCCTCGCAGGCAACGCAGGATCAGCTTTCCGCCGCCCAGAAAAAAATCGAGGACGCTACGAGCGCCTACAACGACGCCCGTACCAAGCTCGAGGATCTGCAAAAGCAGATCGACTCCAATGAGGCGAACATCGATAAGATTGAGGCCGAGCTACCCGAGCAGCAGGCCAAGGCAAGCTCCGCCATGCGCGATCTGTATAAGTACCAGAAGGGCACCAGCCCCATCGTGAGCTTCCTGGTGAACACGCAGAGCTTGGGCGACTTTATCACCACCTGCAAATACACCAACCAGATTACGAGCTCGAGCGTCGACGAGATCGAGGAGCTCAACAAGATGCAGACCGAGCTCGAGCAGAACAAAACCGAGCTCGAGCAGGCCAAGTCTCAGCTCGAGGGCGAGCAAAAGAATGCCGAGGACGCGCTGGCCCAGGCGCAGCAGCTCCGCAGCGAGGCGCAGGCAAAGGCCGAGCAGGAAAATGCCGCCGAGCTGGCAAAGCTCGAGGCCGACAAAGCCGCTGCCGCCGAGAAGCTCGCAGGCACCGGCGTGAGTGGCAATAACTCCAACAGTCAGGCCACCAACTCCAACACCACCATCGACACCACGGTGAACAACTCCAACAGCGGCAATTCCGATTACGACTCGTTCATTAACGAGTGGACGAGCCGCATCGACAACTACCTCGCCGGTTCCCCCATGGCAGGCCAGGGCTATAACTTTGCCGTCGCCGCCTGGAATACCGGCGTCGATCCCCGTTGGTCCCCCGCCATCGCCTGCATCGAGAGCAGCAAGGGCCTTTATTGCGCCGGCTCCTATAACGCCTGGGGCTGGAGTGCCCGCGGCGGTGGTTGGCGTAGCTTTGGCAGCTGGAGCGAGGGTGTCTCCGCCCACGTTGCCTATCTGGGCGCCAACTATGGCTCCACGCTTACCCCGGCAGCCGCCAAGAAGTACTGCCCGCCCACGTGGCAGGACTGGTATAACAAGGTCGCTTCCCAGATGAACCGCATTTAGGTTCGCAAGCCTCAACTGCAAAGGGCCCCAAACGGGGCCCTTTTTCGTATATCTAGGAGACGACGCCCGTCGCGTTGCCGATAACAACAACGACGCACATGACGGCAAACATAAACCCGAGCGCCTTGAACCATAGTTCGACAAAGGCGCCTCCCCGATACCGATCGAGTACGGGAAAACGACGTCGAAGCCTACGCCGGTCGAGCATTCCGAATGTAATGAGCAGCACCAGGCCATCGACCATAAAGAAATACTCAAGTGCCAAAAACCACGTTGGATAGTTTCTGTTTTCGCCCGTCGGCGTAAATACCGCAAAATGGCTGCCCATCAGCAGCAACAATGTTGTCGCATAGACGCATCCATTCCATATGCGCCCCACGGGCTCGGGGATACGCGAGAGCAGACGCGCACATTTGGACGTCACAGGAGAGACGATCGAACGCCGGTTTGCAGAAGACGGAAGCGTGAGGGCAACCGGCTGCTGTACCCGCTGCACCTGTGACGCCGCGACCCGGGGCACACTGGCAGCAGAAAAGGTCACGGGCGACGGTGCAGGGAGACATAGCTCATACGCCGCACGCGCAGCATGCCCCAGTGCCTTTGCACTCGCAAAGCGCTTAGCCGGATCGAGCGCCATCGCCATGCAAACCGCATCGGCAAGCGGAGTTGGCATACCGTGCGTCTCGCATTGCTCACGTATGTCCCGCCCCGGTTTGGGGTCAGTTCCCGCCAGGCAAAAGAACAGCAGTGCGCCAAGCGCGTAAATATCGCTGCGGACGCTCGTCTGTCCAAACCCAAACTGCTCGGGCGGCGCATAGGAACGCGTGCCAAACTTGACGGTGTCGGCGTCGGCGCCATCGCGCCAAACGCGCGCGATTCCCAGGTCGATAATCACCAGCGACGAGAAGGTCATGCCGGCATCGGCCGTATACCCCACGCCCGATACGATGATGTTCGAGGGTTTAAGATCGCGGTGGATTACCGGTACCCCCGGCTCCCCCGCAGCTGCAAAACCAGCATGTAGCTCGCCTACCGCCTCACACAAAACGGGATACAGCCCGCGGGCATAATCGGGCGTCGCCCCCAAGCGCCCCACCAACGCCTCGAGTGTCTCGCCTTCGACATACTCCATCACCACGTTGAGCTCGTCGCCCACACGGCGGCAATCGACAATCCGGGGCAAGTGCTCAAAACGACGACCGGCGCGCTGGGCCGCAAACAGGCGCTCATATGCTCCGCCAATCTGCACCGAAGCATCGATGCGCTTGCGGACAAAGGGGCCGAGAGACCCGCCACCAGAGCCCTCAAAATAGACGAGTTCGGTCGTCTCGACATCCGAGAGCTTGAGCACGCGCTCCACACGATAGCTGTCATCGCGGTCGAGCGACGCCAAATGCTCGACGAGTGAAGCAGTCAGCTCATCATCGGAATATGTTGGGGTCTGAGTATCCATAGCTTCCATCATAACGCAGGGCGCGGACACCCCGTGTTGTCCGCACCCCGTTCGTTTGCATGGTTGTTCTGGTGACACCGCCGGCTCAGCCATCGGCCACTAACTCACCGTTTCCTCGCCAAAGCGATACAGCTCTTCATTGACCTTTTGAAGGCTACAACCACGGTCGATGCAAAAGATAATGATTGCATCGCGACGGTCCTTGCAATTGAGAACACTCACCCCGGCAGCCGTCAGCGCCCGATTGGTTTCCTTCATCGACAGCGCCATCGCAAAGGCAATCTGCAGCACCTTATTGCGGCTTGGATGGCGTGCGCCGGTAAAAATCTGATAACCAAATGTCTCATTAAGGTCGGCCATGCGCACCACACGAGAGCGCTCCAAACCCTTCTCTTGCAGCAGCTGTTTTAGGTAGTCCGAAAGCGATGGGGCGGCAAAGTCGTGTTCTTTGATATAGCCATCGATGTTTGGCGCGTCGAGAAGCTCATTGAGCAACTCGTCCGTCAGCTTTTTATCGGGCATACGACCTCACCTCCCATACGGCGCAACGGTAGCGACATGTTAGGCCAGCACCCAGCTTGCAGTGGCAGACTTATCAAACATGTTGGCAAAATAGAGCGCCTTCTTGATGTCGCCATCAAAATAGATATTGCCCGCAACGGAGCCGCCGGCGGCAAGGGTGCCGGATTGCAGCTCATCGGAGCCCTCGCTGTAGTACCCCTGGTTTTGCTGGGCGCCGTTGGCGTCCTCGCCCTTCCAATCGTAGACATTGTAATCCGCGCCCTCGTCGCCATTGTTGACGTACGTGACGTGAATACCCGTCATGGTCGAACCGTCATAATTTGTGAGGCCGGGCTGGACGGAATCGACAACGACGGAAAGACCGGCAGCCGTGGTCACCGTCGCACCAACCGCCAGGTCAGTCGTAGACTGCTCTTCCTTCTTCGTCTCTTCCTTCTTGTCGCCATCGCCAGCGTCCTCGGTGACGGTCGCCTTATCGCTACCACAACCGGCAAGAAGACCGGCAGTCCCCAAGGCGACGGTGGCGAATGCGCCCAATGCAGCGCGACGGCTCAGCAGCACTTCGTTTTCGAGCTTATTCATCATGCATCCTTCCTACGATCCGGCTACCGTGCCGGCACACAGCACATCGTAGGAAGGATTGAACTTGAATTCATTAGCTGAGAGCTAATGCTGATAAATGAGATTGCCGAGCAGCGCAAGAGCTAGCGACGACGAGCTCGACCCGTCTCAAGCAATGCAAAGACGAACGAGAGCGCCATCGCGCAGACAAGCACCAGCGTCGCCGACTGCGCACCGATTGCGGTCGCCCGTGCCATGGCCGAATCGGCAACACCGTCCTGAGCGGCATTCACCACGGCGGCAATCACACTGGTACCGATAGCACCCGAGAGCTGCTGCATGGTCGTAAACATGGCATTGCCGTCCGGCTTAACCTCGGCGGGCAAAAAGCGCAACGCACACGTCATGTTGTTGCCGTACATAAGGCCTTGTCCAGCAGCAAACACCACATACACCAACGCCAGCTGCATCGTCGAGAGGCGCAAGATCGTGGCTGCATACAGACAGGCCGCAAGCAACGAAAGGCCAACACCGAGCATAATGGGAAGCCGAGCACCAAATCGATCAAGAAGCTGACCCGAAAACGGGGCCAGAACGGCGCCGACCAAACAGCCCCACAGAAGAATCGAGCCGGCCTCAGTCTGGCCAACACCCAAAACGAGCTGGACAAAGGAGGGAAGCAGGAACGAAAAGCCCAAAACGGTAAACTGCAGCGACACCGCGACGCCCAATCCAAACACATAACCCTGTCGGCCAAAAATATCCAGATTGATCAGAGGGACATCGCACGAACGCTCTCTACGAACAAAGAGCGCCAGCAGGATGACAAACGCGACAAACAGAACGATGATTACCGGACTCGTCCAGCCAAGATTTGCCCCCTCATCGACAGCAAGCACCAGGCACGCAAACGATGCGGCAAGACACAGCCATCCCGGAACGTCGAACGACTCGCGGGAAACCTTATGGCTTTGGCGAATGGAAGAAATACCCAGCACGAACGCCACGAGCAGCAGGGGAAGCAGTGCGGCAAAAATCGCGCGCCAGCCAAACGTTTCGGAAAGCCATCCACCAACTGACGGGCCCACAGCAGGCGCCACAGCCGTGACCAGCGAACCGATGCCCATCATAAGGCCCAGGCGTTCCTGGGGCGCCTGCTCGGTAATGATATTGAACATGAGCGGCAGCGCAACGCCCGTGCCGATTCCCTCGAGTACACGCCCCAGCAATAGCGCTGGAAAAACCTGAGCCGTCATACCGCACACGATGCCCGCGATATAGAACACCATGGCAAAACAAAAGACGTGCTTGGTCTTAAACCGCCGGTTCAAAAAGCCCGACACGGGGACAACAGCGGCAAGCACCAGCAGATATGCCGTGGTAAGCCACTGAACAGTTGCGGTATTGACCCCAAATTCGCGCATCAGCGTTGGAAACGTAACATTCATCGCCGTCTCCACGCACACGCCCGAAAATGACATGATGCCCGTCGCCACGATGGATAGCACGAGCCCGGCATCGAGCTTACGCTCAAATGCATCGATCCTATTCTCTTGCATACTTTTTTCTTTCCAAACTCGGAAATGTCCCGCGCATGGGACACGCGGCCGAAAATGTCTCTAGGTTCGACCACGGCCATTGTACGAACAATCAACTAAATGTCAAACCGCAAATCCAACGCTTGAAAACGCATACTTAGCCCACCGTGACGGATTCCCCGGTAAAGGCGCTAATCATCAGCAGGACAAAGAACACCAGATAGCTGATGCTCAGCAGATAGGCGAAAACCAAGAAGATAATCCATCCCACATTGGTCTTACCGTCGGCGCGGCGCTGTTCACGGCTGCGATAAAGCCAAATCGTCACGCCAATAGCGGCGATAAGAAGCACGAGAGCCGCCGCAGCCAGTCCGGCAAGCGCAAACATCACGCCTATGCTCACAGCAATAACCGGGAGCAGTAGCAAGCCACACCCGCAACCACCCGGACTATATGCGGCAGATTGCCGACGTCGCCTCATCGCCACTCCATTCTCAGCGTCTTTGGGCTCTACAATGCGATGGCCTGCTGGACAGGAACAATCTTGTCGAGCTCAGGTTTAATCCGCCTTTTCTCGGCCTCAAGGTCAAACGCCACCTGAGCGCGCAGCCAATAACCATCCGTCAGGCCAAAATAACGGCAAAGACGGAGGTCAGTGTCGGCCGTCACACGGCGCCTCCCCAAAATAATCTGCCCGATACGCTGAGCCGGAATCCCGGTCTCCTTAGCAAGGCGATATTGAGAAATACCCATGGGAACAAGAAACTCCTCTTTGAGAAGCTCACCAGGAGTCACCGGTGACAGCAAATCAGCCGCAGCCTCCTCATTTATGATAATCGACGATTTCGACATTCCAAGCCATCCCCTGTCTCCACTCAAAACAGACCCGATAGGATGCAATCATAGTATCGCCTTACGTTAGTAACGTCAAACGTTTCTACAGACTTACATCTCTATTATATCGTACGTTTGTTCGTGTTTTCTAGAACAAATAGTCCTTCACGCCTTAGTCAAGCAAAAGCAATCGTTTGTAGACATCGAGGCCTTTGAGCAGGATCTCCTCGTCAAAGAGCATGGTATCGGTATGCAGGGCGCTCGTGGCATAGGCGGGACAGCCCTCGGCGTCACTCGGATTGTCTTGACCCTCCGGCACGCCCGTGCCCAGCAAGAAGAACACGCCCGGCAGATGGCGCTGATAGAACGCGAAGTCCTCGGCAATGAGCAGCGGCTCGTCCACAAGTTGCAGCTCGGGCAAGGCAGGCGCAATGTGGGCAAACAACTCGGGGTCGTTATCGACTGGCGGATAGCCCTCGGCAAAGTCGAGGTCGTACGTACAGCCTGTTGCGGTGCAGGCCTCGTCCAACACGCGGCGCACGCCTTCGCGCGCACGATTGAACATGTCGTCCGTAAACACGCGCAGGCTGCCGGCGACATGGGCCTCCCCCGCCACCGCATTGCAGACGGTGCCTGCCTGCAGCAGACCGAACTTGCCAATGCAGGGCTCGTCGACGCCCAACTCGTCCATCAGCTCGCGCTCGGCAACCAAGAACTTGGCAGCCGCCAGCGCGGCATCGTGCGACTCCTCGACCGGAACGCCGTAGGTCTTGGCGATATGGATACTCGCGCCATGGATATGAATGTGTGTCTCGCTCGAGCGCGCCAGCAGTGGACCGGAACAGCTCGCCAACGTGCCGGCGGGCAGATCGGGCCATACATGGAAGCCGAAGATGCGGTCTGCCCCGTAGCGCTCAAACACGCCGCTCTCGCACACTGTCTTGGCGCCACCGGTCGTTTCCTCGGCCGGCTGAAACACAAAGAGCACGTTGCGTTTGATGACACCTGGCTGCTCACGGATCGTACGGGCGACAAAAGTCGCTGCCGCGAGCGCCATGGCCATATGGCCATCGTGGCCGCAAGCGTGCATCTTGCCGGGATGCGTCGAGGCGAAATCCACACCCGTCGCCTCCGCAATGGGCAGGGCGTCCATATCGGCACGAATCGCCGTGGCGTGCGCAGCGCCCACACCGGCATCGAAGAAGGCGCAGACGCAGCTCGGACACGGATGGGTCACCTCGCAGGCAAGCGGATCGAGCACACCTTCGATATAGGCGATAGTTTGCTCAAGATCGAAGTCGAGCTCCGGAATGCGATGCAAGTCGCGACGATAACGACGGAGTTCTTGGAGCTCGGTCATAAAGGTTCCTTTCATAGGTGCACGTCGGTTGCTATTTATTGTGCCGCAAGATTGCCGCACCCTTGTTTCTAGCATATCCCTGCATTTTTTAAACGTTATATACGAATACTCTTGTTTGGTAAAGTGCAACGTGGTAGGGTCGTTACCACTTGATAGAGGCGCGGGCACGAAGAGCCGCGGGCGAGCCGGCAGGCTTTGACCCCGTGGGGAGGCGAAACCCGCCGAACTGGGCATTTCGGGCACGAACAGCCTGGTGGGCCTGCGGGAAACACCCGCAGGACTGTCTGCAGCAATGCGGGAGCGCTATCCGGACATTGGGTCCACGTTATGCGGATTCGATGCGCAGATGGCGCCGTCTGGATAGCGAGGTTTACGGGACATGGCATTGACCCCCAACGAGGCATATGCGGCAAAGCAGCCATTTGTGGACAAGGAGACGCTCGAGCATATCGTCGAGCAGTTCCCCACGCCGTTTCATCTATACGACGAGGCGGGCATCCGCCGTAACATGCAAGAAGTGCGCGACGCCTTTGCATGGAACCCGGGATTTAAGGAGTACTTTGCCGTCAAGGCCAATCCCAACCCGGCGCTCATCTCCATTCTCAACGAATACGGCTGCGGCTGCGATTGCTCGAGCTATACCGAGCTCATGATCGCCCGCTCGCTGGGCATCACGGGACACGACATCATGTTCTCGTCCAACGACACGCCGGCGGCGGACTTTGCCCTTGCAGATAAACTGGGCGCCATCGTCAACTTTGACGACATAAGCCACATCGAGTTCTTTGAGCGCGTCGCGGGCCCCATCCCCAAGACAGTCAGCTGCCGCTTTAATCCGGGCGGCCTGTTCCAGCTCTCCAACGGCATTATGGACAACCCGGGCGACTCAAAATATGGCATGACCACCGAGCAGCTCTTTGATGCCTTCCGCATGCTCAAGGCCAAGGGTGCCGAGAATTTTGGCATCCATGCCTTCCTTGCCAGCAACACCGTCACCAACGATTACTACCCCAAGCTCGCGCGTATCCTCTTTGAGCTTGCCGTGCGCTTGGAGCGCGAGACGGGCGCACATGTCGCCTTCATTAACCTGTCCGGCGGCGTGGGTATCCCCTACCTGCCCGAGCAGCAGGCGAACGACATCCGCGCCATCGGCGAGGGCGTGCACGCGGCCTACGACGAGATCCTGGTTTCCGCCGGCATGGGCGATGTGGCGATCTGCACCGAGATGGGCCGCTTTATGATGGGCCCCTACGGGTGCCTGATCACCAAGGCCATCCACGAAAAGCGGATCTACAAGGACTATATCGGCGTGGACGCAAGTGCCGTCGACCTCATTCGTCCTGCCATGTATGGCGCTTACCACCACGTTACGGTGATGGGCCAGCCCGGTGGTCCCGACAAGACCACGGCGCCGGTCGCGAACACGTACGACATCACGGGCAATCTGTGCGAGAACAACGATAAGTTCGCTATCGACCGCGAGCTGCCGCAGATCGACATGGGTGATGTGCTCGTGATCCACGATACCGGCGCGCATGGCTACTCCATGGGCTACAACTACAACGGCCGCCTGCGCTCCGCCGAGGTCCTGCTGCGCCCCGACGGCTCGGCAGATCTCATTCGTCGCGCCGAGCGCCCGGGCGACTACTTTGCCACGCTCGACGTCCTTCCGTGCGGCCGCGAGCTGCTGGCCAAGTCGCGCGCCGATGCCGCCCGTCGTCGCGCTCAGGACGAGCGTCTGGCGGTTGCCGCCCAATGGAACAAACGCATCCAAATCGCAGAAGCGAAGGAGAAGAATATGGATGTCCGCAATCTCGAGGGCTCGATCGTCGCCCTCGTCACCCCGTTTAAGAAGGACGGCAGCGTCGACTTTGATGCACTCGAGCGCCTGGTCGATTTTCACCTGCAAAATGGCACCGACGCCATCCTCACCCTAGGCACCACCGGCGAGAGCGCCACGATGACCGACGATGAGGACAACTCCGTTGTCGCCGCCGTGGTCAAGCAGGTCGCAGGCCGTATCCCCGTCATCGCCGGCTCGGGCTCCAACTCCACGCAGACGATGCTCACCAAGTCGCTCACCTACCAGGGCCTGGGCGCCGACGGCCTGCTGCTTATCACCCCTTACTACAACAAGTCCAACGAAGAGGGCATCTACCAGCACTTTAAGACCGTGGCCGACGCCGTGGACATCCCCTGCATCCTGTACAACATTCCCGGTCGTTGCGGTTGCGGCATCAGCGAGCGCAATGTCGAGCGCCTGGCAGCACATCCCAACATCATGGGCATCAAGGAGGCCTCGGGCAACGTCGCCTATGCCGCCAAGATCGCGCATCTGCTGTCCGACGACTTCCGCATGTACTCGGGCGAGGACGCGCTCACTGTGCCGCTCATGAGCCTGGGCGCCTCGGGCACTATCAGCGTGTGGGCCGACGTGCAACCGCAACTCGTACACGACATGTGCCGCGCCTACCTGGACGGTGACGTGGAGCGCGCCCGCGAGATCCAGATTGCCGGTCAGCCGCTCATCAACGCCCTCTTTAGCGAGGTCAACCCCATTCCCGTTAAGGAGGCGCTCGCCCAGATGGGTATGATCGAGGCAAACTACCGCATGCCGCTGTGCCCCATGGCAGACGACACGCGTGCCGCACTTACCGACGCTCTGAAGGGAGCTGGTCTGCTTGATTAAGACCGTCATTATGGGAACGGGCCGCATGGGCTCGCTGATCCGCACTACCGCCGAGGGCATTGTCAACGCCGCTGGAGAGCCCGTTTTTGACATCGTCGCCCAGATCGGCTTTGATCTAACCGAGCTCGAAAGCGCACCGGCGGCCGATGTAATCATCGACTTCTCGAACGTCGCAACCTTTGACGCCGTCGTCGCCTATGTCGAGCGCACGGGTGCCGCACTCGTTTCCGGCACCACGGGCTATACGCCCGAGCAGATGGACCGCCTGCGCGAGCTGGGCCAGAATGCCCGTGTCATGCATTCGGGCAACTATTCTATCGGCATCGCCGCCCTGCGCCATCTGGTTGCCCAGGCCACACGCGAGCTGCCCGGCTTTGACTGCGAGATCGTCGAGACGCACCACAACCAAAAGGTCGATGCCCCCAGCGGCACCGCCAAGTTGTTGCTCGACGCCGTAGTCGAGGCCGAGCCCGAGGCTGGCTATCACCCCGTCTACGGTCGCAAGGGCATGTGCGGCGCGCGTGACCCCAAGGAAATCGGCATGCACTCGTTGCGCGGCGGCACCGTCGCCGGCGTGCACGAGGTGAGCTTCTTTGGCCAGGACGAAGAGGTCACACTCACGCACCGCGCCACGAGCCGACAGATCTTCGTCAACGGCGCCCTGGCGGCCGCCCAGAAGCTCGTCGTCCGCGACCCCGGCTTCTACACCTTCGACCAGGTCATGTTTGCCTAACCAATCATTAACCAAGCCCACGTAAAGGAGAAACAGTATATGAGCAACGCAGCCGAGATGGATGCACAGGAGATTATCAACTACATCGCCACCGCGCCCAAGAAGACGCCCGTCAAGCTGTATGTCCGCGAGAAGCCCGGCATGAAGGTTGCCTGGGGCGATGCGCACGTCTACGGCGGCCGTCGCGGCAAGACCGTCTTTGGTGACTGGGATGAGCTCAAAGCCATCCTCGACGCCAATGCCGATTCCATCGACTACTACGACGTCGAGAACGACTGCCGCAACTCCGCCGTTCCCATGCTCGACCTTAAGGGCATCAACGCCCGCATCGAGCCGGGCGCGATCATCCGCGACCGCGTCGAGATTGGCGACCGCGCCGTCATCATGATGGGCGCCATCATCAACATCGGCTCCGTTATCGGCGAGGGCTCTATGATTGATATGGGTGCCGTCCTGGGCGGCCGCGCAACCGTGGGTAAGAACTGCCACATCGGCGCCGGCACCGTACTGGCAGGCGTCGTTGAGCCCGCGAGCGCCACGCCCGTCATCATCGAGGACGATGTCATGATTGGCGCCAACGCCGTGGTCCTGGAGGGCGTGCGCGTGGGCAAGGGCGCCGTTGTGGCTGCCGGTGCCGTATGCGTCGAGGACGTCCCCGCCGGCGCCGTCGTGGCCGGCGTTCCCGCCCGCGTCATCAAGATGCGCGACGCCCAGACCGACAGCAAGACCGGCCTGGAAGAAGACCTGCGCCAGCTGTAGAGGCGTGTCAACCTGCAGCGCAATTCAATCCCAAGAAATAAGGCCGGAGCCCAATCTGGGGCTTCGGCCTTTCTTTATTCTGCAGCGTCCAAGCGTGGCTTATCGGTTCTCAATGCTTCCGATGTTCTTGAGCTCGATGGAGATGAGGCCGTTGGGCTCGTTGACGAACTCGATATACTCGGAGTTCGAGCCCATCTCGGCCGGGAAGCTGATTTCGATGCCCGTGTCGGTACGAATCTTATGATTGCGCACGGCCGCGCGCTCGACCTGTTTGCGCTCCACGGGCACGCGCTCGGGCACCTTCTCCTCGGTCAGCGCCGCACGCACGCTCTCTTTGATGACCGGCTCGTCCTCAAAGACCTCGTCGACGATATCCCAAGGCGGCAGTTCCTCGTCGTCTTCGACCTTCTCGGCAACAGCGGCCTTGACCTTGGCGAGCGCCACGGCCGTGTTGGCGCCGTGCTCCTCGGCAACCTCCTCGACCACACGCGTCACGGTGTCGATAATCTCCTTGCCCGACACGCCCGTATCGCACTGCAGCAGGCCGTCAGGGATGAGCATGCGGTCCTCGCCGGCGATCTTGCGCTTCTTGTCCACATAGCCGATCTCCATAGTGCTCGCGCGCACGATGGCGTAGCTCGGCACCTTTTGCGAAGGGTTCGGCAGGATGGCGTAATGGCGCGCGATATCGTTGCGCACCTCGCCCTCCTCGCGGCCCACTTCGTGCATAAAGGCCTGCTTGGACCCAAGCAACATCACGGCAAACCAGCGGGCGTCCTCGTCGTCGTCAAAGTCCGCTACAAGCACGTCGGTGGACTCGGCCTTTTCGGCCTTGGTAAGCTCCGAGGAGATGAACTCCGCAATCTGCTGCGACAGGTCAACGAACTCGCGCTCGCCAAAGAAATAGCCCTTGAGCTCGCCACCGAATGCGGAGTTCTCGGCAAACGTGGCACGCTTGTTATCGGCAGACGTGCGAGCGCGGCGCAGGTGCGTAGTCACAAAATTGCGCACAGTACGGCTCTCGATATCGAGCTCGCGCTGGCTCATGACGTTGACAGCCGAGTCAAAGTCAAGGATATGCAGGATTGCGTGATTGATTTTCATATACGGCATTCCGTTCTAAATCGATTTCAGCACGAATCAGTATAGCGGTCGAGCCCGCCCCACGCGCATCGAAGATTGGTGCATTGGGGTCAGGCTACTTTGCACCAACATGGTGCAGACAGACCTGACCCCTTTGCACCAATGGCTAGTGCAGGAGCTCGGACTGCCACGCCTCAAGCTGCTCTGCCAAGCTCTTACCGGCAGCAGGAACATTAAGCTCGGGGCGCTTGGGCAGCAGCGCACACTTAAGGATCGCTGCGATAGTCTGCGAAATAAAACGGCGAGTATCCTTATCAAAGCCCTGAGCCGTCTGGAGCATCACCGGCAGGCTCTCACGTAGATTCCCCGCGATATCCGCAAACCGTTCGGCGCCCGTGGCCTCAAACACGGAGAACAGTGCATCTACAAAGCGCTCACGCTCGGCAGGTCCCACTGCGAGCAGCATCTCGCGAATAGAGCTATCGACGTATCGCGCGCCGGCAGACAGGCGCTCGCAATACACAAAGTCGCAGCCGTCAACGACCCAGCTAAAGGGATTGTGCTGCAGCAGGCTGAACTCGGTGCTCTCGACAATGGCGTAATCTTCCTGCGTCTCGAACATCATGCCGAAAATCGACGACTGCGGCAGGGTTTTATCGATGCGACCGGACAGGCCCGCAAAGGCGTCGCCACTCAGGAACTCCTCGACAAAGCCGGGGCCATCATGCGAGAAGGCCCGCTCGATTCGGTCACCAGCGGCGTCAGAGCACATCGCCGCGCCATACACCGCCAAGTTTCCGCCCTTGGAATGGCCTCCGCACAAGAGCGGTCCATCAATCGCGGCCGCCGCCTCGTCCACATAACGCGCCGCAGATTCCTGGGAGGGCACGGGGCACCGGAACGCCATGTTAAAGTCCTCTTTCCAGCCCACGATCGTGCTGTCGGTCCCACGGAAGGAAAGGTAGCTGAATCCTGCCGGAAATCTGAACGTCATGGCTGCAAACTGCTCCGTCATCGACGCATCGTTCACGGCACGATAACCGCAAACGCGCACGCCGCGGTAGCGAGGACTTGCCGCAACAGCCTCCAGCAAGGCGCGACTCTCCTCCGGGTCCCACAGGTCACCAATCATGTCCTGGTAGCACTCGGCACGCAGCAGTTCACGCACGTCCAGCCCCTGCCAGCCGACAAGCTCCGGCATATCCCCCGGCAAGCGCAAATACGACAGCCACGCAAACACCAGGCTGTCCACCGCGCAGAACGACCGCTCCTCAAACGAATCGAACGCCGTCTGGGCATACGTCAAAAAGTTAGGCGAATCCGACATGCCTCTCCCATCAACAATGGTGCATTGGGGTCAGGTTTGTTTGCACCAATCGCGCCCTTTTTGGTGCAAAGTAACCTGACCCAATGCACCAAAAAAGGCGCCCGGGCCGTGGGGCCTGGACGCCTTCATTGTAGCTTGCTGCGTAAACGAGCTTGATTTAGCAGGAGAAATCGACGCTGTCGATGATGTCCTTGAGAGCCTTGGCAGAAGCGGTGAGCTCGCCCTGCTCGGACTCGTTCAGCGGCACGGGGACGCGGCAGACAACGCCATCGCGGCCGACGACCGTCGGCATGGAGATGGCCAGATCGGACAGGCCATACTCGCCCACCATGAGCGAGGAAACGGGCAGAACGGTCTGCTCGTCACGCATGACAGCAGTGCAGATACGCTTAACGGCCATGGCAACGCCGTAGTAGGTGGCGTGCTTCTTCTCGATGATGGTGTAGGCGGAGTTCTTGACGTCCTCGGCGATACGCTTCTCGGCAGCCTCGTGCTCCAGATGGCCGTGAAGTTCGCAGAAGGTGCTCAGCGGCACGCCGGCAACCTGGGCGCTGGACCAAGCGACGAACTCGGAGTCGCCGTGCTCGCCCATGACGTAGGCCTGGACATCGCGCGGATCGACCTCGACGTGGGCGCCGAGCATCTGCTGCAGACGACCGGTGTCGAGCACGGTGCCGGAACCGATGACGTGGCCCTCGGGCAGGCCGGACATCTTGATGGCGGCATAGGTCAGAACGTCGACCGGGTTGGAGACGATCAGCAGAATGCCGTCAAAGCCGGACTTCTTAATCTCGGGGATGATGGACTTAAAGATGTTGACGTTCTTGTTGACCAGGTCCAGGCGGGTCTCACCGGGCTTCTGGGCAGCGCCAGCGGTGACGACGATCATCGCGGCATCGGCGACATCGGAATAATCGCCGGCGTAGATCTTCATCGGCTCGGCAAACGTCATGCCGTGCGCAATATCCAGGGCCTCGCCCTCGGCGCGGTTCTTGTCCACGTCGATGAGGACCATCTCGGAGAACAGACCGCTCTGCATCAGTGCGAACGCCGAGGACGAACCGACGAAACCGCAGCCGACAATAGCGACCTTCTTCTCGTTAACCATTACAAACTCCCATCTCTCTCCACAAACAAACCGCCCAGGGCGACCCGAGCGGCTTGCCGTAATCCCAATACATCCAATCGGGACTTTGATTATGCTCCTATTGCAGTCAAATATCGACCGTTTACCGAAATTGTTTGCAGAATTCGTATAATAACTGCACGAAATCGGTTTCGAGCTATTGACTCACAAAAACGAATCCCTAATACAGGCCCGCCTCGCGAATAGCCTCAACAGCCAAGGCGATCTGATCGGGCGGCAGCACCAGCGCCATACGCACGTGCCCCTCGCCCGAAGGACCAAAGCTCGCACCCGGCGTCACAACGACACCGGCCTTCTCCATGAGCTCCTCGCAAAACGCCATCGAATCGGTGCGACCGCCGGGAAGCTTGGCCCACACGAACATGGAGCCATGTGCGTTGGGGCGCTCCCAGCCCAAGCCCTCAAGACCGTCGCACAGGGCATCCCGGCGCTCCTGGTACTTCAGGCGCTGCGCCTCGACCTCATCGCGCGGGCCGTTCAGGCAGGCGATGGCGGCCTTCTGAATCGGGAAGAACATGCCGAAGTCAATCTGGCTGCGCAGCTTGGCGAAGGCCGAGACCACGTCCTCGCGACCGACCAAGAAGCCGATGCGGGCGCCGGTAACGTTGAACGACTTGGAGAGCGAGAAAAACTCCACGCCCACCTCGAGCGCGCCAGGATACTGCAGGAAGCTGCCACCCGGCTCGCCATCGAACACGATGTCCGAGTAGGCGTTGTCGTGGACGATCAACAGGTCGTGCTCGCGGGCGAAGGCGATGATCTCCTCGTAGACCTCAGGCGTGCCCACTGAGCCAACCGGGTTGGCGGGCAGCGACACGATCATGTACTTGGCGCGGTCGGCGACCTCGGGGTCGATGCCCGCCACGTAGGGCAGGTAGTTGTGCTCGGCGACCAGCGGGTAGTACTCGAGCTTGGCATCGGCAATCTTGGCACCCGCCTCAAAGACCGGGTAGCACGGATCGGGCACCAGGATCGTATCGCCCGGGTCGAGCAGCGCCAGACCCAAGTGGCCCACGCCCTCCTGCGTGCCGTTGCACGACTGCACCATGGACGGCGTAATGCCCGAAACGCCAAAGCGGCGCTCGTAGTAATCGCACACGGCCTGCTTGAGCTCGGGCAGATCGCGCAGGGCGTACTTCCACATCTCGGGGTCCTGGGCGGCCTGGGTCAGCGCCTCGACCACGTGGTCGTACGGCTTAAAGTCGGGCGTGCCCACACTCATGTTGTAAATGGTCTTGCCCTGGGCTTTAAGCGCAAGAAGCTTGTTGTTGAGCGAGGCAAAAACCTCCGCGCCAAAGCGGTCGAGACGCTGCGATGCCTGCATGGTGCCACCTTCCGATACAAAAAGCGCGGCGCTCCGACAAGAGCGCCGCGCGATACGGGCCATCAGATTGCAAAAGTGTAACGCTAGAATCCTCTGTTTTGGTTCAATTTAGCCAACCTGAGCCAATCGGAGCGCGGTGCTAGTCGACTGGACGCAGCGCGTCGATCTGCGCGAGCCACAGACGCGAGCTGGCGTCGCTCGGCATGCGCCAATCGCCGCGCGGGCTGAGCGTGACCGAGCCCACCTTGGGACCGTCGGGCAGGCAACTGCGCTTAAACTGCTGGGCGAAGAAACGACGATAGAACGTGCGCAGCCACGTGTGGATGGTGGCCTCGTCGTAGACGCCCTCAAAGCTCTTGAGCGCCATGCGGTAGATCTTACCCGGCTCAAAGCCAAAACGCAGCAGGTAATAGAGGAAATAGTCGTGCAGCTCGTACGGACCCACCAGATCCTCGGTTTTCTGAGCGATCTCGCCATCACCCGTCGGGGGCAAGAGCTCGGGCGACACCGGCGTGTCGAGGATGTCGAGCAGTGTGGCGGCGATGCGACCGCCAAAGACATCGGCCGCATAGCGCACCAGATGGCGCACGAGCGTCTTGGGCACGCTCGCGTTGACGGCATACATGCTCATATGGTCACCGTTGTAGGTGGCCCAGCCGAGCGCCAGCTCGCTGAGGTCGCCCGTGCCGATGACAAAGCCGCCGGCTTGGTTGGCGAGGTCCATGAGAATTTGCGTGCGCTCGCGCGCCTGGCTGTTCTCGTAGGTCACGTCCTGGACCGCCGGGTCGTGCTCGATGTCCTTGAAGTGTTGCTCCACAGCCGCGTGAATCGAGACCTCACGGAAGCTCACGCCCAGGTCGCGCGCGAGCGACTCGGCGTTGGACTTAGTGCGATGCGTCGTGCCAAAGCCGGGCATGGAGACCGCCGTGATACCCGTGCGCGGCAGCCCCAGTGCATCGAAGGCACGCACCGTCACGAGCAGCGCCAGTGTAGAATCAAGGCCGCCCGAAAGACCGATGACGGCCGCCTTGGTTCCCGTATGCGCAAGGCGCGTCTTAAGACCGGCAGTCTGCAGGTCGAGGATGGTCTCGCAGCGTTCTGCCAAGTCGCCGTGGTTTGCCGGGACAAAGGGCGCGCGCGGGAAGACGCGGTCGATGTCGCAGGCATCGCGCAGGGCGGGTTCTTCTGCGAGCGTGCCCTCAAACGAAAACTCAACGGTCGTGGCCCCCGGCGCTTCATCCGGGCGCGTCCAGGTCGTCGAGCGGCGGCGCTCGGCCACCAAGCGGTCAAGGTCAACGTCGGCCACTGCCATATCGCAGGTGAGGAGCTTGGTCGCAGCCAGCTTCGAGCCGTTTTCGTAGACGAGGTTCTCGCCCGCAAAGACCATGTCGGTCGTGGACTCGCCCTCGCTCGCGTCTGCATAGGCATAGGCACAGTACAGGCGCGCGCTCTGATTGGAGATGAGACTGCGGCGGTAATCTGCCTTACCGATGATCTCGTCGGAAGCGGAGGGGTTGAGAATCACCGTGGCACCGGCAAGTGCCATCTCGGTCGAAGGCGGCGCTGGCACCCACAGGTCCTCGCAAACCTCAACGCCAAGCACCATGTCCTCGGCGCCCTCGTCACAGCAACGGTAGATAAGCCCCGAGCCAAGCGGCACCGGACCCTGGCCGGCAAATTCAATCCACATGGGATCGGCAGGTGCTGGAGCAAACCAGCGGCGCTCGTAGAACTCGCCATAATTGGGCAGATACTTCTTGGCCGTCAGGCCCAACAGCTCGCCAGCGCAGCACACGGCGGCGCAGTTGTAGATGTTCTCGGCCACCGCAACGGGAAGACCGACGGTAAAGACAATCGGCAGCTCGCGGGTTTCATCGAGAATATGTGCCAGTGCGGCCTCGCAGGCATGCAGTAATGTGCGGTTATGGAACAGATCAGCCGCGGTATAGCCGCACAGGTTAAGCTCGGGCAGTACCAGCGCACGAACGCCGCGCTCGGCAGCATCGCGAACAGCCGCCAACGCCACCTCGGCATTGCCCTCGACATCGGCCACGCGAATTCGCGGCGAGGCCGCCGCAACACGCAAATAGCCATCGTTCTCAACTTGGCCGTTTAGAAAATCGTTCATGCGAGCTCCAACACATCCGTTTAGCCGCAACAGGCGGCGGCAATAAAGTCTGCCCCCATTGTACTGTCAAGTTCGATCAGTGCAGATGGGGGCAGACTCATGATTTAAATCGAAAATGGGAAAATCCGAATGACGTCTAGCAGTAGAACGAGATCTCGTCCACAAGGAAAAACCTAGGCAACCTTAGCTCCTCCGCTTGCGGCATACCGATATAGAAGATGGGCATTGTTGCTCAGAAAAGTCTCGAAGCCTCGCTTTTCCTCGTCTGTAAAGCGCCCCTCCCACATGGTCCAATTGTAAGAAGGCAGCTCGCAGCGTGCGGAGTCGAAGCCCTCTGCCGTCGGTCGCTCAAAATGCACAATAACCTTTTCGATGTCGCCATCGACAATCAGGTCAGAATGGACGACCTCAGTGCCGTCTTCGAATGTCATATACGGATACATCATGGCAACCACCTCGCAATCGTTTATCCAGTTTAGCATCAAGCGCTCACGCCAAAAACGGTGTGTGCCCTTGATAACTTGATGGTATCTGACAAACGACATATGCGTTTCACATTGAATGGGTACCCTGATGGCTGCATGAAACGAAGCAGATTTACACCGGGAGGACCCCGTATGACGACTAAGTACACCGATGCGCCACGCACGCGCGTCATGACGCCGGCGTCTCTGAACAACGGTGTTCACGAGAACCATTCCATCGGCCAGACCATGGCTATCGCGCCCAAAAAAGGCCTGTTCGATGATATTTCCATTCCCCAGATCATCGCCGGTGCCGCAGCTGCGGCCACAAGCGTTGCGCTGGCCTCCAAGATTGGCATCGCCGGCTCGGTGATTGGTGCCGCCGTGAGCTCGGTCATCACCGTCGTGTCTTCGCAGGTCTATCGCCACTTTATCTCCGCCAGCGCCGAGGCTATCAAAGGAACGCACGCCGCCGTCGACTACCCCGCCGGCGCCTATGAACCCGTCGAGTCCAATGCCAACGAGCACCTAGGCGGTGCCGCGACCACACAGGAGATGCGTCAGGTTGCGGGACGCGCGACCACGGCCCGCGTTGCCCCCAACAGCTTGCGCGCCAAGGCCGCGGCAGAGCGCAGCCAAACGCAAAAGAAGGTCATCATCTTCTCGGTCGCGATTGCAATCGTTGCGGTCATCGCCTGCGCCGGCGCCATCCTTATCACCACTGCCGGCGAGGGTTTGGGCGCGCGCCCCGAACCGATCCTTTCATCGCGCACGACCGAAAGCGATGCAAATGGCAACGACCAGTCGCAGGACCAGCAGGCACAGTCGGGTGAAACGCAGGACAGCTCCGCGTCCGCCGACTCGTCCTCAAATACTCAGGATCAGCAGGGCACCGATTCCTCTACGGCCAGTAGCGGCACGCAGTCCGGCACAACTGACTCAAGCCAGACGACCGACGGCTCGCAGCCGAGCACGGGCGACCAGACGAGCGGCAACACATCGGGGGCAGGTACGACCGACAGCGGCAACACCAGCAGCTCAAGCGGCACCGCATCCGGCACGACGTCTGATAGCTCGAGCCAGGGCACTACATCGGGCAACTAGACGCTCCACTCCACTGATAGACGACCTGCATAGCGGGCGCGAATCGACTACGGTTCGCGCCCGTTTGCCTTAGGCGCCGTCATGGCAAACCCCGGGCGATGGTAAGATGCTCTACGTGTGTAAAGAGGAGATTTGCCATGAGCAAGACAATAGTTAAGCCCACGCTTTCGCTGGGCAACCACATCTATCTGTATCGCCTGCTGCGCGACGCAATTGGATGCGGTAAGCAAACGTTTATGACGCAGGTCGAGGAAGCGCTCGCCGCCGGCGATATGGCCGCCTACGACCTGGGTTTTGAGTCCACGCGCGAATTGCTCGAGGAGCTCGACGACTGCATTAAGCTGACCGTCTTTAAGGGCGGCCGCCTGTATGCCACCGTCATCGCCAACGAGGCCTGGGATGCCGCCCTTGCCAAGGGTGAAGACAAGCCCAAGGCTACCAAGGGTGCCAAGCAGTCCTACAAAAAGAAGAAGCGCGGCGAAAAGGACCTCAAGGCCGTGCGCCCCAAGCACGTTAAGCGTCCCGAGCCCGAGCCCAAGGCCGCGCCGGAGCCCGAGGTCGAATCCGTCGTGGGGACGGCAGTCGAAGCCGAGGACGTGACTGCCCCGGCGACCTGTTCCGAAGTTGCCACCGAGCAGGAAATGATTGCCGAGCAGAATGCCGAATTCGTTGATGAGGACAGCGAGGCTCTCGAGTCGGTAACCGAAGAGGCCACCCGCCAACCCGAGACGCCCGTATTCCAAAACAGTGATGTCTTTGGCGACGGCATCGAGGACAGCGAGGCAAACGAGCCTGCTGAGCAGGACGTTGCCGAAGCAAAGCCGGAGCCCGGAACGCCCCAGCCCGCTATCTCACTCACCGTGGTCTACGACCCAGAGAACGCCAACGCCGGCATCACCACCATGGAGTCCACGCCGGTCGAGGCAAAGCCGAGCGCTGATACCGAAGTGAGCTCACAGAACGAAACGCAGGCCCAGGCAGAAGCCCCTGATGCTCCTGTCGCTAACGTGCACGAGGACGCCGAAGTCGAACCGAAATCTGTGCCCGAGCCCTCCCCCGAACCCGTTGCCGAGCCCGCTCGTGTTCAGGACGGCGCGCCCGCTACGCCCGCGCCGGCACCCATGCCCGCGCCTGCAGCGTCAGCCATCCCCGAGGACTTCCCCGTTGACTTTGCGACCGAAGTCTTCTGCCCCGGCCCGCTCCTGCACCAGCTGTCGACCTATCTCCCCTACGGCGCCGACACACTCGGCATCGTCGGCGAGTACTACTGGATCGCCCGCGAACGCGGCACCATCGAGGCCGTACGCAACCGCGCAAGCTTCCCGCTGCGCTACACGCAGGCCGGCGAACGCCGCGAAGTGACCGTTCGCATCCGCCGCAACACCACCGGCGGTCTCGGCGCCACCTGGACCATCGATAAAGTCGAGGAACCCGAGCAGTAACGACAAACGGCTCAAATCCAAACCCGGATTTGAGCCGTTTTATTGTGCATTAAGCAGAGGATACAGAGTTACAGATATTTCAGTAATGAATCATAGCGGCATCGCGTGGGACGACACAGCTTGCCATTGTCTACAGGGGCTGTTCTGCACCTCCTATTGAGGAGAATACTATGCCGCTGAACATCGGACGATGAGAAAAGCTCCATTTTTTTCACAAACAGGGTAAGCGCGCTCTCAGAGTCGGCCAAGGTTTCGGCTCTGGCATTATCAGCGTGGCAAATTTTACGCACCGTATACCGGAATACCCTTCCGATCATGTC
>CAKUGH010000014.1 GCA_934654605.1 uncultured Collinsella sp.
TTGGTCGGCGACGTCGATTTTGATGCCGCGGAGCCGCTTGTTGGCGCGATTACGCCCGTGCCGGGCGGCGTGGGCGCTGTGACGACGGCGATTCTCGCCAAGCACGTGATTGAGGCGGCCGAACGCACGGCAAAATAGGCGTTTTCAGGCTGTTTAGGGGGTTAGTTATATATCCCGTGTGCAAAAAATGCCTAATATGAGTACTGTTGCCTAGTCCGTTACATATCTTTGAGACTGATTTGACTCTCTAATGATATTCAATATCGTTAGGGAGTCTCTTTTATTAGACCTTTGGGGAATTACTTTACTCAATTTTTGGACAAATGGGGATTTCTATCGTCCAGAACAGTGAGATTTGCTGCTACTAAATTGGTGACAGTACTCATATTTGGCATTTTTTGCACACAGGGGTTGCCGGGGTCGCGGTTTCGCCCTTTTTGCGTCGAAGCGATACACTGTTGCCGTTTGATTTCTTCGCTCAAGGAGGATGCGCATGCCGTGCACAACGATTTTGGTTGGTAAGAACGCGAGCTATGACGGGTCGACGCTGGTTGCCCGCAACGAGGACTCGTCCAACGGGGTGTTTGAGCCCAAGCGTATGCGCGTGGTGCACCCCGACGAGCAGCCGCGCGTCTACACGAGCGTTCTGAGCCATCTGACCATCGAGCTGCCTGATAATCCCATGCGCTACACGAGCGTCCCCGATGTCATCCCCGGTCACGGCATCTGGGCCGAGGCCGGATTCAATGAGCTCAACGTCGGGATGTCCGCAACCGAGACGCTCACCACCAACGAGCGCGTCCGCGGCGCCGATCCGCTCGTGGACTATGTGCCCGCCAAGGGCAACGAGGGCGAGGACGGCTACGTCCCGGCGCAGCCCGGCGGCCTGGGCGAAGAGGACATGGTGACCCTGGTGCTGCCGTACGCCAAGTCCGCCCGCGACGGCGTGCGTATCCTGGGCGATCTGCTCGAGCGCTACGGCACCTACGAGAACAACGGTATCGCCTTTAGCGACGTGGACGAGATCTGGTGGCTCGAGACCATCGGCGGTCACCACTGGATCGCCAAGCGCGTGCCCGATGACGCCTATGTGACCATGCCCAACCAACTGGGTATCGACAGCTTTGACCTGGACGATGCCGAAGGTGCCCAGGCCGATCACATGTGCTCCGCCGACCTGCGCGCCTGGATGGCCGAGTGGCATCTGGACCTGACGTTGGGCGTTGAGGGCGATGGTCCGGCTGCGGTCTTTAACCCGCGTGAGGCCTTTGGCTCGCACAGCGACAGCGACCACGTCTACAACACGCCGCGCGCCTGGTACATGCAGCGCTGCCTCAACCCTAGCGACGTGTGGGACGGCCCCGACGCCGACTTTACGCCCGAGAGCGACGATATCCCCTGGAGCCGTGTGCCCGAGCGCAAGGTGACCATCGAGGACATCAAGTACGTGCTCTCGAGCCACTACCAGGGTACGGAGTACGACTGCTACGGCAGCAAGGGCACGCCCGCCACGCGCGGCGCCTACCGTCCCATCGGCATCAACCGCAACAGCCAGCTTGCCGTGCTGCAGCTGCGCCCCTACGCGCAACCGGCCTATCGCGCCGTGCAGTGGATGGCCTTTGGTTCCAACTCGTTTAACGCGCTGGTCCCGCTGTACGCCAACGTCGAGACCATGCCCGAGTACTACGCCGACACCCAGGCACGCGTGACGTCCGAGAACTTCTACTGGGCCAACCGCCTGATCGGCGCGCTGGCCGATGTCCGCTTCCATGAGTGCGGTCGCGCGGTGGAGGACTACCAGGAGAAGGTCGGCGGCATGGGCCACAAGCAGATTCACGACGTCGACGCCGCCGTGGCGGCGCTGCCCGAGGCTGAGGTGCCCGCCGAGCTCGCGCGCGCCAACGAGGCCTTCGCCGAGCGCGTGCGCGTGGAGACCGACGCCCTGCTGGGCAAGGTGCTCTACACCACGAGCTGCGCCATGAAGAACTCCTTCGCGATGAACGACAATGTGAGATAAAACGTTTTTGTGTCGAACGTTCAATCTTGGGTACAAGAAGGCCAATGCAGTTGTTCATGATTGGAGCCAACCATGGTTATGAAATTCGATCAGCTTGTTAACGGCGCCATCAATGTGGGCTTTGGCGCCGCTGCCGTCGCCGTCGAGGGCGGCAAGAAGGTCCTTGACGACCTGGGCACCAAGGGTGAGCAGGTCCGCAAGGACGCCGCAACCCCCGATATCGCCCGCAGCGTGTCCGACATGTTTGAGCAAGCCGGCGGCACCATCTCCGACCTCACTGAGCGCCTGGGCATGCAGGGCGAGACCGCGGCGCAACGCGTGCTTGACGAGCTCATCCTTGCCCGCGTCCGCGTCATGACCGCCCCCGAGCGCACGGCCTTCCTGGCCCACGTGCGCGACATCGTCGATTCGGTCGAGGACAACGTGACCTCGGTGCCCGTCGAGTCCGTTGAGCCCGACGATGCAGAGGATGCCGAAGAGGCCGAGTAGCAGCGCAGATGGCAGATTCCACCACCGATTACAACAATCAAGATCCCTTGTGTGACGAGGCGGCGGTTGTCGACGAGGTCGAGGCCGCCGTCTCGGGCGCTCGCAAGAAGCCGCGTGCCGTGGACATGGTGCCCGAAGAGCCCGACGCCATGGCGCCGGACGAGGAGTACCAGCTCACGCCCGCCGGTCGTCGCGAGCGCATCGGACAGATCGTCCGCCTGGTCAAAAAGTACCGCGTGTGGGACAACCTCACGCCGGTGCGCCTGCGCCGTCTGCTCGAAGAGCTTGGCCCCATGTTCGTCAAGATGGGCCAGATTTTGGCCAACCGCTCCGAGATTCTGCCGCAGCGTTTTTGCGACGAGCTCCGTCGCCTGCGCTCCGACGTGGAGCCCGTGCCGTATGAGGTAGTGCTCCGCTGCCTGGAAGAAGAGTACGGTCAGCGTCTGGGGCAGATGTTCGACGCGATTGACCCCAGCCCGCTCGGTAGTGCGTCGCTTGCACAGGTGCATCGCGCCCGTTTGGTGACGGGCGAGGATGTGGCCGTCAAGGTGCAGCGCCCCGGTGCGCAGCAAGTCATGGCGCAGGACATCGACATCATCCGCTCAGTGGTGCGCATCGTTTCCAAGTTCGTCAACACCGACCAGTTTGTCGACCTGCACGCCGTCGTCGAGGAGCTGTGGGCCTCGTTTCGCGAGGAGACCAACTTTTTGGCCGAGGCCAAAAACCTCAACGATTTCTATGAGTTCCATAAGAGTGTCCATGGCGTGACATGCCCTAAGTCCTATATGGATCTGTGTACCGAGCACGTCGTAGTCATGGATTACGTCGACGGCATCTCGATCGCCGACCCCGAGCGCCTGGTGGCCGAGGGCTATGACCTGGAAAAAATTGGCGCCGCGATTGTCGAGGACTACTCGACGCAGGTGCTAGACGACGGCTTTTTCCATGCCGACCCGCATGCGGGAAACATTATTCTCAAGGACGGCATCGTCTACTTTATCGACCTGGGCATGGTCGGGCGCATGTCGAGCCACGACCGCGGTATCGTCAAGGACATGATTTTCGCCGTGGCCGAGGGCGACGTGCCCAAGCTCAAGGATTCGCTCATGCGTTTTGCCGTGACGCGCGGCGATTCGGCCGAGCTCGACCATTCGGCCTTTTTGTCCGATTTGGACTTTATCGTTGCCGACTTTGCGGGCCTCGACCTTAAGGACCTGGATATCGGTGAGTTTTTGACCTCACTGCTAAACCTGGCGCGCAAAAACGACGTTGAGCTGCCGAGTGTGGTGACGATGTTTGCCCGCGGCATGGTGACACTCGAGGGTCTGCTGACCGAGTACATGCCCAACGTCAACATGATCCAGATCATCCAGGCACATATCAAAAATGAGAAGAGCACCTATGCCCGTGTGCGCGAGATGGGTCGCGATTTTGCGGCGAGCAGCTACCGTGCGGCCAAGGGTTCACTCGAGGCGGCCGAGTATCTGGGGCTGGCGTCGCGCATGCTCACGCGCGGTCAGCTCAAGCTGAACCTGCAGCTTATGAGTAGCGATAAGGCACTGCGTCAGATTGGCGGCATCGTCGATCGTATGTCGATGGCCATCGTCATCGCCGGCCTGTTTATCGGTTCGTCGGTGGTCTACTACGCGCGCATCGAGCCTGTTGTGTTTGGCATTCCGGTCATTGGCCTTTTTGGCTACGTGAGCGCGCTGGTGCTGGCACTCATGCTGGGGCGCGAGATCTGGCGCAACAGCCACGGCGGAAAGCACTAGGGGCTGCGGCCGGCACCGCATTTTCCTATCACAAACCATAGCTTTTACCTTGGGCTTCGCCTGCGTGCGGGGCCTTTTTGCGTGCTACCATATTGACGGTAATAATCGATGGCCTAGATGGTGGTGCGGAGACGCACGAATGCGCGGTTTTCCTGCGCGTTTGGGAGAATCGGGGTGCAAGTCCCCGGCTGTACCAGTAACCGTAATTCCTCTTGGTCCGGGACGCACGCGTCGCAGATCGGACGGCGCGCCCGGGTCGTTAAGGTTAAGTCGGATCGCCTCCCATCTTGTACGCGGCTGCGGCGTACGCTGCTGGCACGCGTTGGGCTCTGGAAGGAAGGGGGCCCCGATGGGGGTACTCAAGCGCGATATGCGCGACGACGTGGGGCAGCCGTTGGGCAATGCTCCAAGTTCAGACAATAGGAGACAAATGGATATGTTTGAGGACGAGCGCCAGCGCGCCTCGTGGCGTCGTCATGGGGCGATCGCACGCGGCGTAGCCAAGCGCGGTCTGGTGGCGTTTTTGGCCTTTGCCATGGCCTTTGGCACCACGCCGGCCCAGATGTGGGCCGAAGGCGCCGAGGGCATTGCCGAGGCCATGGCCCAGGCTGCGACGGCCGGCGAGGGCGCTGCAGCTGACGATAACGCTGCGGCCGATGCTGACTCGAATGGCGCCGCTGCCGAGGACGGCGCGGCTATCGGTGACACCGCTGCGAAAGCTGCAGGCAACGATAGCGCAACGGCCGATGGTGCCGCCGGCGCCGAGAACGCCGCGGCAGTAGCGTCCGTCGCTTCGGAGCAGGGCGAGGCAAAGGCCGCCGCCTCCGCCACGACGCTTACCAGCGAGGCTAAGGTCTACATCCAGGATTCCAAAGATAAGGACAGTTCTTGGTCCAATAAGTCCGGCGCGCTTAAAGCTGGCGACACGCTTTGGGCCAACATGTACGATGAGGTCGAGACCGAGGATTACTGGGGCGACCCTACGACCGAGACCAAATCGATTGCCAACCCCGGCACCTGGAACTATACCTGGCTCGCAGCAGATGCCAAGGGCTACAGTACGGCTGACTATACTCAGGAACTGGGTCATGAGCAGTCGCTTGTTATCACGGGCGAGATGGCCGGCAAGTACATCATCTGCAAGGTTACGGTCGACGGCAAGGACTACTACGCTCCGGCATCTACGTATGATGGTTCGTTCAACAGCAACATCATCCCTGGCCCCGTGTTGGGCGCCGGGCAGATGGAGCTCAATAGCGTCAAGCTAAGCAGCGACATGCCTAGCATAGGCGACACCCTTACGGCGACTCCATATGTAAGCTATTCGCAGCAGGCCCCCGCTGATGCCAAGGTCACCTACACCTGGTCCGCATCTACCTCGCAGTACTCGGGCTTTACCAAGATCGAGGGCGAGACGGGCGCTACGCTTACGGTGACCGATAACCTTGAAGGCAAGTACATTAAAGTTGAGGCCACTGCTGGCGTCAATACGGTAAACAAGACCACCTCCAGCAAGGTCAAGCAGGCCGGCGCAGTCGAGATCTCGGCCGTGTCCATCATCAACACCAAGGACAACACGAGCGTCTTTACGGTGGGCGATACCGCCCAGGCTCGCGCTAAGGAGAAGGGCGCCTCGACGTTTATCGACGCGGACAAGCTCAACTTCCAGTGGCAGTGCTCTGACACCAAGAGTGGCACGTATGCCGACATTGCGGGTGCCACGGGTGAGACCCTCGAGCTTACCGACGCTTTGGGTGGCAAGTACCTCAAGTGCAAGGTGTCCTCGAAGATTGGCTCTTCGAGCTTGACCAACTCGACGGGCGCTCTCGTTGCTGCTGCCGGTTCAATTAATGTCACGAGCGTGACTATGAGCCCGACTTCGGGCAAAGTCGAGGTTGGTTCTACGATTACGGCGACCGCCAAGGCGGGTTCCACCGACGTCACCGCCGATTCGCATGTCACGTGGCAGTGGTATAAGGGCACCTCGAACTACGCGAGCTCGTGCAACACGCCTATCGAGGGTGAGACCGGTAATACCCTGACGGTGACCGCCGCCCTTAAGGGCTGCTACGTCGTGGCCAAGGCCAACGGCGGCTATGGCGAGCAGAAGCCCTACTATGCGGCGGGTCCTGTCTCCGTCGCTGGCCAAGTTGAGCTTTACGACGTGCAGTTCGAGGGCTCTCCCGCCACCAACGGCGTACGTGTGGGTGATACGCTCAAGACTAAGGTGCGCAAAAAGGACGGCTCCAACTATCACTATATCGACCGCACCGATAACGTGACCTACCAGTGGCAGTATGCAAACAGCAGCTCGAGCTACGACTCCGCCTATACCGATATCCCCGGTGCTACCGAGGCCGCCTATACCGTTGACGCCGCCTATGCCGGCAAGTACCTGCGCGTGAAGGTGACGAGCGAAAATACCGTCTCCAGCACGCAGAAGAAGAGCTCCTACGGCGGCACGCAGTCCGTTGCCCCGCTCGGCCCCGTGACGCTTAAGGGCCAGTACAAGCTGGCGGGCATTGAGCTTGCCAATAAGAACGTTGTGCTCAGCGTGGGTTCAAAGATCACGCCGAGTGTGCAGGTTCCGGGTAGCTGGTCGGGCTCGACCAAGGACGTGCCCGACGATGCCGAGCTCACCATGGCGTGGTATGCCAAGGGCGAGGGCGATGCCGATTGGACCGAGCTCACCGACGGCATCGATAAGACCGATGGCAGCCTGACCATTTCGGACGCGCTTGTTGGCAAGCGCATCAAAGTTACGGCGAGCGCCCTCGACAACACGGTTGAATGGGTTTCGTCCGATAGCGTCACCACGGCGGGGGAGTACAACCTGCTGCGCGTGATCGCCAACCCGCAGATCAATAGCGATTCGGTCCATCTCGTTTCGGGCGACGGCGTCAAGGCGACAGTGCAGGCCAAGCGCGCTGACGGTTCGGCCACCAACGGTATCGACGTCACCGGTCAGGCGACTGTTGCCTGGTATGCGGCGGACGATGCGAAGGCTCCGGAGGCCGACTGGACGCTGCTGTCCGATATGTCGGGCGCCGAGGCGACGGTCTCGGCATCTGCTGCTGGCAAGTATCTGAAGGCTGTTGCCACGAGCGGCAGCTCGACGGTCGAGCTCGTCTCCGCCAACAAGGTTATCGCCGCGGGCTCGCTTGAGGCTGCAGTCCAAAAGCTCAACGATGCCAATAAGCAGATTGTTGTTGACTACAGCGCCAAGGGTGGCAACGTCAATGATGCGCTGAAGGCGCAGCTTGCCGATCTGGGATTTACCGACGTTGACGTTAAAGTCTCCGAGGGCGGCGTGCTCTTTGGGGCAAAGGACGCCAAGGCCACGGTCGGTATCTCCGACGCTCAGGATAAGACCAACGGCAATGTGACGTTCTTCTACATTGACCCCAACGACTACACCGGTTACAACATCGACGGTCTGCGTAGCGCCGATGTGATGTTTGAGCTGTCGCGCGATGGCAAGACCGAGCATTACCAGCCCAACAAGTCGGTGCAGGTTGCTTGGGACGAGGCTAAACTGCAAGACCTTCTTGACGGAGCCGCCGAATCCCTGCAGATTGGCTACGCGGCGGGCGAGTCCGCCGATGGCGTGACCCAAAATGTCACGCTTCCGTACAAGGCGGGTTCCGCAAAGAAATTCTCTGTTGAATGGACAAGCTCCGACACCGAGCGCCTGTTTGTTTCTGGTTATAGCTGGGAAGATAAGACGGGTAAGGTTTCGCGCGCATCGAGCGATCGCGATGTGACGCTGACCGCCAAGGTTACGGTTACGAGCGGCGACATCAAGCTTACCGGCTCGCACGACTTCACCGTGACCGTCAAGGGCGATCCCGAGAAGGTCGCCGCCGACAAGAAGGCGCTGCAGGAGAAGGTCGATGCGGCCTTTACCTACGACAACATCAAGTACTCCGGCACCGACGCGGTCGCCAATAAGGACGGCCTAACCGCCGACCTGCAGATGCCGCGCACGAGCACGCTCAATATCGACGGCAAGTACTACAAGGTTGAGTACTCCGCCAGCACCGATGACATCACGTTTAACGGTTACAAGGGCACGGTCTATCAGCCGCTGCCTGGCACCGAGGCAGCGAAGACCAAGATCACCCTCACGGTGACCGACAAGTCGAACGCCGAGGTCACGGCAAGCAAGACCCTCGACTTTGCGATTGCTCCGCAGGACCAGGGCGAGCTCGACGCCGAGCTGTTCCACCTGAGCCTTGCAAAGTCAACATTCTCTCAGGGAATTCTTGACGGGCAGGATGCGTCCAATGTAACGGGGAACTTGCATGCGCCGTTGAAGGTGTACGGTCAGGGATATGCGGTTAACTGGTGCTATTCCTCTGAAGAGGCTGCTGGCCACTACGGCTTCGTGTTCAGCGAGCTCTCCGGCGGCACGGAGAACACCTATCGTTTGCTCAAGTCGAGCAAACCGAGTGTTATCGCGCATGAGAACCTTATCCTCACTCAGCCCGAATACAACACGAAAGTCACGATTAGCGGCCGTCTGAAGAGTGAGCGTTTTGCCCGTTATGCCGAGCTCTATCCCGACAATTCGGACTACGCGGTACTTGCCGGCTTGGATGTTTCTGCGACGGTAAACGTCAAGGGAACGACGGGGCTCGACAACCCGAACGAGGGCAAGACCATTACGGTGACGGCCAAGGTCACGGGCGTTTCCGCAAGTGACGCCGGCGGCAACTACACCGAGCAATCGGTGGTGCCCTTGACCGAGCTTACGCTTCCCGCCGACGAAGACACGACGGCCGAGTCGGTGCTCGAGCAGCTTATGACGGCTGCCGGTTGTACGAACCTCGAAGCAAATGCATGGGGTCTTACGAGTGCGACGATGCCCGATGGCCGCGTGCTGAGCACAACGAGCGCCGCGCCGTACAGCTACTGGTCGTTCTTTGTAAACAATGGGTATGCGAGCGTCGGTGCCCCGAGCTATTTCCTTAAGAACGGCGATTGCGTCGAGTTCCGTTATGTTAAGGGTGACGGCACGCAGAAGCCCTCGACGGCTCCTGCTACCAATCCCGGAACGGAGCACCCCGATGTCGATGCGGCATGGAATGGTTTTGCGAACGGTGGCTCGGGATCCTCGACGGACGCCCTTACGCCTACAACAAAGACCGATACGCCTTCTTGGGCACTTAATCTTCTGACCGAAGAGCAGCAGAAGGCAGGTGCAAATTTCTCTGCGTCTGACCCCATTGCCGCGAACGGAAAGGTATACCTTGTCACGGGTGCATCGGTGTGGAATGGAAAGACGTGGAATGCGGTCCTCAACGAGGTTGACCCCGAGACGGGTTCCGTCGTGCGATCGCTTGAGCTTGGCTCTTCCATGGATAGCACCTGCCGTCCCGTTATTGCGCAGGGCATCATCCTGGTTCCGCTTTCGGGCGGCTATCTGCAGGCTGTTTCGGCAAAGACGTTTGAGACGCTTTGGTATTCCGATGCGTTTACGAAGCAGAACCTGTCTTCGTTGACCGTTGACGGCGACTACGTCTATATCAACACCCTTGATTATTGGTCTGGCGATAACGTACAAAACGGTACGGTCAGGCGCATCAATATTCACACGGGCGCCATCGCCGGTAGCGTCTCCGTCGCTGACGGAGGTTACTACTGGTCTGGCGGCCTGATGGTAAATGGCTACTATGTCGTTGGCGGAGATTTTGGCCAGGTGCGCGTATATTCCGCCGATTTGTCAAAGCTTGTTGGTTCGATTAAGCTGTCCGGCGGCAATATTCGTTCGGCACTCGTTCTTCATGACGGCTTTGTATATGCGGTCACGCGCGACGATGGTACGCTGCACAAGCTGACCATTGGTTCGGATGGTTCCGTTACCGAGGCTGCGAAGGTGCAGTTTGCCGCATACTCGACTTCGACTCCCGTTTTCAGTGGTAAGTATGCTTTTATTGGCGGGGCAACCGCGAACAATTGGAAGTCTATGGCTAAGGCTAAGGCTAAGGCCAAGGCTAAGGCTACGGCTAAGGGCCTGCTTTCAATTATTGACCTCTCCGATATGAGTGTGAGGCAGATTACGAAGGCCGATGGCGAAGATCTTGGCTTTGAGTCCAAGGGCACGCCACTCGTCTCAACACATGATGGCGAGACGTACGTATATTTCACCTTGAACGGCGCCAAGGGCAATTGGCCTAACTACACTACCGGCGGTGGCGTGTACATGTACAAGCTGGGCGATGCCGAGGCAACCGAGGTGTTCGTTCCCGGTTCTGGATATGCCAACTATTGCATGGCTTCGGTTGTCTGCGATCAGTTCGGCAATCTGTATTACACCAACGATTCCGGCCACTTGTTCTGCGTGAAGTCTCAGTCCCATCGCGTCAAGTTTGATGCTCAGGGCGGCTCTGCGACTGGCGATCAGACGCCTGCTTCCGGTTCGACCGTTGCCAAGCCGGCGGATCCCACGCGCGATGGTTACACCTTTGCCGGTTGGTACACCGATGAGGCTTACACCAAGGCGTATGACTTTAGCGTTGCGGTGACGGCTGATATGACGCTGTATGCCAAGTGGGTCAAGAATGCTGTTAACCCTGGTGGTAACGGCGGCTCTGGTTCCAATGGCGGCTCGGGTAATGCCGGTGCTGGTTCTGGCTCCGGTAACGGCACAAACGGCCAGCAGACTGGCGGTGCTGTTGCTCCGGGTCAGAAGCCGGTGTCGTCGACCACGACCAAGACCAAGGACGACAAGGATTCCAAGAAGGATTCCGACAAGTCCGACAAGAAGGACAGTAAGAAGTCTGATAAGAAGTCCAGCAAGTCCAGCTCCAAGTCCGATACGGGCTCGGCCGCCGCGACTACCGCCAAGAAGTCCGCTGAGGCTCCCGCGCAGCAGTCTGGCTTCAATCCGCTCGCCATCGTCGGCGTTGCGGCTGGCGTGATCGGTCTTGCCGTCATCGCCGTGTTCGTATTCACCAAGCGTCGGTAGGTGAGGGCTGTGTCCAATAAGCCTCAGGACGCCGAGTCCAAGCAGCCCGACTCGTCGTTCATCCAGCTCGACGACACTGTGCAAAAGGGCGCCGCTTCGGCGGCGTCCGCCCCTCGGCGCAAGGCGCTTGTTGGCGCTCTGACGGCCGTCTGCATCGTGTTGATTGTCGTCTCGCTGGGCTTTGTTCGCCCTTCCGTCAGCGGTGCCTGGTCCATCGATTGGATTGTCGAGACCGTGGCGGGGGAGAGTGTCGTTGCCAAGGAAGCGTCGGTTTCCGGCTCGACTACCGCTTCGGGTAAGACTGGAGCCAAGGGCTCAAAATCTTCGGATGATGCGAGCTCTGAGTCCAAGGATCCGGACGAATCCGACTCCAAGGACGATTCCGAGTCTTCGGACAAGGACTCGAAAGAGAAGAAGTCCGAAGGCAAGGACGGCAAGAAGTCCGATGGCAAATCCGCCGGGCAGAGTTCCGGTTCCACTGGTGGACCTGGTTCTTCTGGCGGCGCCTCGTCGGGCGGCGGCTCAACCACTGACGGTGCGCCTGTCTCTGGTGGCAGCAGCGCCTCTGCAGGCAGCCACGGCGGCTCGCAGCAGCCTGGCTACATTACCGTGACGGTCTCGGTCACGTCGAGTGCCGTGGGCAATCCTGTCTCGTCTGGCGGCACGTTCACCTTTAACGAGGGTGCCACTCCCTATGACGCACTGTGCGCGCTGGGCCTTTCTATTAACGCGCATGGCTCGTCGTATGGCACGTATGTTGCCGCGATCGGCGGCTTGGCCGAGAAAGAGCACGGCGGCACAAGCGGCTGGATGTACTCCGTCAACGGCGTAACGCCCAATACGGCCTGCAGCAACTACGTTCTCAAAAACGGTGACAACGTAGTCTGGTATTACGTTACAGGCTAGAGGCCTCGACATAACACGCCAAACGGGCGGTTCGGACCAACATCCGAGCCGCCCGTTTTCATGCGAATGGGACGCCGTTTCCCAATCGAGGCTCAATCGGAAATTGCATCCCACTCTGAAGGCGAATTCCGGGACACACTTTCCGCATCAGCATCCATTGGGAAAGCGTATCCCATTCTGGACATCGATAATGGGATGCGCTTTCCGTTTCGGCGTCCGCGGGAAACTGCGTCCCGTTCTGGCGACCGATTCCGGGACACACTTTCCGCTAGGACGGCGTTGCGGAAGCTACATCCCATTCTGAGGCTGCAATCTGGGATGCGCTTTCCGGAGCAGCGCCCCCGGGGAAACTATGTCTCATTCCGACGCCGTAGCCCACCTCGTACGCCTTCCCCGGCAGGCTCTGCAAACAAAAAGCCGGTTGGAACATGAATTCCAACCGGCTGCGAAGCGAGATTATGTTGGGTCGTCTACGACTGTGCGCCCTCGAGGAAAAAGCGACGGCTAAAGTAGTTGTACCAGGTGACCAGGAACGTAGCGATGGCCTTCATGGCCTGGTAGCCGATGCTCAAAAACGTGACGCCCACAAACATGTACAGGTCGTTGAGGCCCAGGCCAATCACCGACAGGATGGTGAAGATCGTGAACTCGCGCTTGCGGCTCATGCCCTCGCGGTGGTCGAACACGTACTTCATGCTGAGCCAGTAGTTGACCACGACGGACGTGATGAACGAGATCGTGGTGCTCATCAAAAAGTCGAGGTGGAACAGCTCGACAAGCGCAATGAGCATGCCCCAGTCGATGCCAAAGGAAATAAGACCCACGACAGCGAACTTGAGGAACTGCTTGGTATGAGGTTGTGCCAGTGCCTTGCGCACGTAATCACATCCAATGCGTTGATGAATCGAGCAGAGGATACTTTAGAGCTTTTGCAAGGGAAACGTAAGGGCTTTGCCAAGAACTATACGAACTCGTCAAATTTTCAAGAGGCAATCCGCAAACGTGCCAAATTTGCCCGTAAACGAACGGGGCCCGCGAACGACGCCGCACCCAGTGCGCGTCGTTCGCGGGCCTCGTAACGCTGCGAGAATGCCGAGCTATTTGGTCTCGTCGCCCTCTAGGAAGATCTTGCGGGTCACAAAGTTGTAGACCATGACAAGCGCGGTGGCGCAAATCTTGGCGATATTGGCCTCGAGTCCCAGGCCGGCGTTGAGCGCCAACACGATGCCGTCGTTAAGCACCAGGCCGATCACGGACAGCACGACAAAGATGATAAACTCGCGACGGCGGCTCATGCCCTCCTTGTGCGCGAACACGTACTTCATGCTCGCGACGTAGTTAAAGATGAGCGAGACGATAAAGCCGCTGGTGTTGGCGATCAGGATGTTAAGGCCCAGACCGTAGTGGAGCAGATTCATGATGCCGAAGTCGATGACCGTGGCGACGACGCCGACGACGCCAAACTTCATGATCTGCGCAAGGAGCTTTTGCATGGTACCTGCCTTTAGATGGCGCCGGGGCGCCGTGGGGATGACAAACTCAGCAAGTTTAGCCAATCCCCGCGGGCTGGGCTAGGCGCGCTCCTCGATAGCACCGTTTCTATATGCATCGAGCAGCTGACGTAGGTCCTGGATCTGGCTGCGGATCTTGGCGCCCGAATCGGTATCGCTTACCATGCGGCGACGGTCGGCCTGGTCAAAACGGTTGGTCTCGCTCTCGATGTCCACGTTGCGCGTGAGTGCCTCGGCAACCGTCGTAAAGGCCCGGTGCGATTTGAGGCGGCAGCCGCGCGAGCTCGAGATGAGCGTATAACCGGCGATGCCCGTCTTGGGATGGTAGGCGCGGCAGAAGCCGCCATCGATGACCAGCAGCTTGCCCTCGGCGCGGATGGGCTGCTCGCCCTTGGTAGTTTTAACGGGTGTGTGGCCGTTGATGATGTGACCGGTCGGCGAGCAAGCCATGGGGACGACGCCGAACTCGTGCATGATGTCATCGCAGACCGAGGGCGACGTGGTGAGCGTGTAGTACGGATCCATCGGCTCGACCCAGGTACTCTTGTCGGCGATATAGGCGCGCTCGAAAGTGCGGACCAGACGCCCGCTGGCGGGCGAGTTAAAGCCGATCCACAGGTACCACATCCAGTCGAGGGCATCGCGGTCGCCCACGCGCCAGGCGCGGCGGGCGATACGGTCGCAAAAATCGAAATAATCGCGGCCGGCGTGCCACGTGCCCAGGCAGTTCATGCTGCTAAAGGTGCTGTCCTCATTGAGCGGCACACAGCCGTGGAACAGCAGGTTGCCGTTGGTGACCTTGTACATCGAGCCGTGGGAGTAGAGGAAATCGATATGGCGATGCAGGTGATCGGCGGTGACAAACTCGGACACGAGCTTGTCGATGATGTGCTGCTCCTGGGGCGTGAGCGTGTAGGGGTCTGCCGGGTCGACGGTGGGGAAGTCGTTGGTCGTGAGCGGCCACACGCTGCCGTCGGCGAGCATGACCGTGCCGGTGTCGTGGTCGATCTTGTCGAGCAGCAGGCGGTCGGTCATATCGAACTCGGGGTGGCGTTGGATGATCTGGCCCTCGAGCTTAAAGAGCAGCACGTTGATGGCTTTGATCAGCGGGGTGATGGACTCACCCGCGGTGTAGGTGGCATCGGCGAAGGCGACAAGCTCGCGCAGCGAGATGCCGTAGTCGTTCTCCAGGATCTCGTAATTGTCGTAGCGCAGGTTGTTGCGCAGCACCGTGGCGATGCAGGCGGGCTCGCCGGCCGCAGCGCCCATCCACAGCAGATCGTGGTTGCCCCACTGGATGTCGAGCGAATGGTAGGTGAGCAGGCGATCCATAATCTTGGCCGCGCCGCCGCCGCGGTCGAAGATGTCGCCCACGAGGTGCAGGTGGTCGACGGCTAGGCGCTTGATGAGCGAGGCAAGCGACTCGATAAAGTCGTCGGCGCTGGCGGTCTCCAGGATGGACTCCACGATGCGCTCGTGATAGCGCACGCGATAGTTGTTCTCGTCCGGGTGCGTGTGCAGCAGCTCGTCGATGATGTAGGCGTAATCGCGCGGGATGGCCTTACGCACCTTGGAGCGGGTATAGCGGCTCGAAAGCGAGCGGGCAACCATAATGAGCTGGTCGAGCATTGTCTTGTACCAGGTGGGTGAGTCTTCGTGTTGGCTGCGGACCAGCTCGATCTTCTCGCGCGGGTAGTAGATGAGCGTGCACAGCTCGCCCTTTTCGTCAAAGGAAAGCGTGTCGCCAAAGATCTCGTCGACATGCTCGCGCACGACGCCCGAGCAGTTGTTGAGGATGTGCATAAAGGCTTCGTACTCGCCATGCACGTCGCTCATAAAATGCTCGGTGCCCTTGGGCAGGTTGAGGATGGCCGAGAGGTTGATGATCTCGGTAAACGCGGATTGCTCGGTGGGAAATTGTCTCGACAGCAGGCGCAGATACTTGAAGTCTTGCGGATTGCGATCGAATGCGACCATGAAACACCTTCCGATATGGTTGGTAAAACTGATAAAGCAGCGTTGAGCGTTTACCAGTATGCGCCGGGTTTGTTTCGATTTAGCGCCGGCGGCTGAATTGTCGGCTGAACGGTTTGGTAAATCGATTTAGTCGAGGTAGATATGGCGGTTGAGTGGAGACGAAGCGGGTGATTTTGCCCACGTTGGTCCATGGCGGGGATGGGGATGTTCATGATAAAGATATTCAATACAAATGGTTCGCATTGGTAAAAAGTGGACATTTGTATCGTATTTAGGCTTGCTGTGCGATAATTTGCACAGCAATACTTAAGGAGCCTCATATGAGTGATTATGTCCTGACCTGTGAATCCGCCGCCGATCGAACCAGTGAGTTCTTTGCGTCGCGCAATATCCCTGTCGTGTGTTTTCATTACGAGATCGACGATGTTGTCTATACGGACGATCTGTATCAGTCGATTACGCCGGACGAGTTTTTTGCCCAGATTGCCGCGGGCGCCATGCCCAAGACGTCTCAGGTGAGCGTGGGTGAGTACGAGGAGTTTTGGGAGCCGTTTGTTGCCGAGGGTAAAGACGTGCTGCACCTGGCGTTGTCCTCGGGTATTTCGGGCACGTATGGCTCGGCCTGCGTTGCGGCGCAGATGCTTGCCGATCGCTATCCCGAGGGCGGTAAGGTGCGCGTCATCGATTCGTTGGCAGCGTCTTCGGGCTTTGGCCTGCTGGCGGAATGTGCCGCCGACGTTCGCGATGGCGGCGCTTCGCTCGACGAGACGGCCGCTTGGATTGAGGAGCATAAACTCAACCTTCACCACTGGTTCTTCTCGACCGATCTGTCGAGCTACCTGCGCGGCGGTCGCATTTCGGCTGCGAGCGCGATCATCGGCACGGCGCTTAAGATTTGCCCACTTATGACGGTCGATTGCGAAGGTGGGCTGTCGCCACGTGAGAAGATTCGCACTAAGAAGCGTGCGATTTCCGAGATGGCTAAGACCATGATGGCACACGTGCAGGACGGTGCGGATTATTCGGGTAAGTGCATCATGTCGCACTCGGCGTGCCGCGAGGATGCCGAGGCCGTTGCGGCGCTGATTGAGGAACAGGTTCCGCAGCTTAAAGGCAAGATTGAGATCAACAATATCGGTACTCTGATCGGTTCGCATACCGGACCTGGTACGGTGGCGCTCTTCTTTATGGGCGACAAGCGCGTGGATTAACGTTCGTGGGCTGGATGACAGTTTTAACGGCTGCGCCTGTCCCTCCTGACATTCGATAACAGAAAAGGCCCGTCCCGTTGTTTGCGGGGCGGGCCTTGCTGTTGCGGTTAGCGTTTCTTGCCGCGGAAGAAGAAGCCGTGCAGCGAGGGCTTGAGTCCGCGGTTGCTGCGGCGCTCCTCGATATGATCGTGGATTGAAGCGACACGCTCGATGACTTCGTCGGGAATCGGCACGTCGGGATTCATGTTCTCGACCTGGCTGACCTCGGCAGCGGCGACCTGGTCGATAATGGGCACATCGTCACGCGAGATGACGGGCGTGGCGTCTTCCTTCATCTTGCGGTAGCGCTGCATCATGTCGGTCTGCAGCTGCTGCGCCGAAGGCGGCGTCCAGATGATGGCGTTGGCGCCGGCGGCGATAGTCTCGCGGATGCTCTCGGGCGTCTTGCCACCCGGCGCGATGAGCGGCAGGTTGGGGTAGTGCTCGCGTAGCTCGCGCAGGACCTGCGGCGTGTTCTTGCCGGCGGCGATGTTGAGGATCTTGGCTCCGGCGCGAACCTTGGCATGTGCGTCGTCGTCGCAGCGCACGACCGTGGCGATGACGGGGATGTCCGCCATGTTGGTGATGTGCTCGACCATCTCGGCGGTGGCGGGGGAGTTGACGACGCAGCCTGCCGCGCCCTGCATCTCGGAAACGGCTGCCATCTGCACGGAGCGCTTGCCGGTCGTGGTGCCGCCGCCCACGCCCACGAAGACCGGGCACTCGGCGACAGTCAGCAGCGCCTGCGTAATGGCCGGCTGCGGCGTGAAGGGGTAAACGGCAAAGACGGCGTCGGCGTTGGAGTTGCGGATGACCGCGACGTCGGTGGTGTAGATGAGCGATTTGATGCGTCGGCCGAAGAGCGTAAAGCCGCTGGCCTCCTCGATCTCGTCGGGCATGCGGAGGGCCGCCTTTCGCAAACGCCCGTCGATGGGCAGCGGCTCCATGGGGAGCAGTCCGTTGGGGGTCACGGCTACCTGGGGCTCGGTGAACTCGTCTGCGAGCTCGACCTCAGAAAAATCGACCGAGGCGACGATGTCCTCGTGAACCTCGGCGGGAACATCGATGGGGGCTTGGTCGTTTGGCGCGCTGGGCGTGTCGAAGGAGCTGGTGCCGACGAAGGCGTCGACGCGCTCGTTGAGGTCGTTGAGACTATCCATGGGGGGGCTCGATTCTATGCGATGGTTGCCGGCAGGGTGCCGGCGGCGTTGTGCTTGCTAAATCGTTTGACGAGTTGATTTTTCCCCGCCGCGCCATCCGTTAGACCGATGGGCCGGCGAACGTGAAGGAGCTGTGGTGGCGGGTATTGAGGTGCTATCTTGAATGTCCCGTTTAAAAGAGAGGTGACGCGGAATGGAATTCACGGCAATGTTGGGCTCGATTGGCCTGTGTGTGGGTGCAATCGTAGCCGCCGCGGTCATCTACTTTGTGGTTACGGCCATTAAAGGCAAAAGAGCCGAGCGCAAGGAACGCGAGGCACTTAAGCAGCACCGTGACCAGCAGAACAAGCGTGCACAGAGATAGCTTGTTGAGTTTTGAATCCGTGCGCTAGCTGCGTTTTCGGATCAGGGCGATGTAGAAGCCCTCAAAGTCGCGGCTGGGCGGAATGGTCAGCGTGCCGGGCATACCGTTGGCGATGGACGAAACGTGGCCGGCGGCGATGGCCTCGGTGAGGGGGTTAGACTCGATGCGCGGCTCTTCGCCAGCTTCCTGAGCGCGGCGTGCTTCGCTTTCGCTCGGCGTGCCATCGAGGGGGATAAGCTCGCAGTCCATGTGCTTGTCGAGGGCCTCTTGCAGGGCGTCCTCGTTTTCCTGCGGCATAATCGAACAAGTGGAATAGACGAGCGCGCCGCCCGGTTTGAGGGCTCCCATGGCGCGGTCCAGAAGTGCTCGCTGCGAGCGGGCGCACTTGCAAAGCAGCTGCTCGGTGAGGCCGCGCAGGCTCTTTTCGTTGCCGCTGATGACGGTGCCCGTGCCGGTGCAGGGAGCGTCGAGCAGGATGCGGTCAAAGCGGAAGAACTCGTCAAGCTCGCGTGCGTCAGTACGCATGACGGGCACGTTTTTTGCGCCTTGGCGGTCAAGGTTGGCTTCGAGCTTCTCGGCGCGGGGAATGCTCATCTCGCAGGCCGTGAGATGAGCCTTGCCCTGGGTGAGGGCGGCGATCTGCGTCGTCTTGCCGCCAGGGGCTGCGCACATGTCCAGGATGTCCTCGCCGGCCTGGGCGCCCAGGACCAACGGCGGCATCATGGACGACAGGCTTTGCAAGTAGATCTTGCCGTCGCGGTAGATGTCGAGGTCCCACAGGTCGGAAACCTGGGCCTCGGGCAGGATGAAGGCGTCCGGATACCAGGTAACGGTTTGGTGCGCGATGCCGGCCTCGTCGAGTGCGGCGGCGATGTCCTCGGCGGTTGCCTTGAGCGTGTTGGCGCGCAACGTGACCGGGCGCGTGCCCGCGGCGCCGAAGCCTTCGATCATAAGCTCGGCATCGGCGGGGTCATAGGCGCCGGCGATCGTGTCGATCATAAAGCGCGGCAGGTCGGCGGCGGAGTGTTGGGCGGCAAGCTGGTCGGAAAGCTCGGTAGCGGCAAACTGCCTGAGCTTGAGCTCGGCCTTGACCTGCTTTTTCTGCTTACGACGACGCGGCTTGGACATCCGTCTTTCCTTCCACCTAAATGATTATTCTGGGACGGGGATTAAAAAATCATTTAATGATCCCCGTCCCAAAAAGATTACTTTGCGGCGCCCGGGAATGATTTTTTAATCCCCGTCCCAGAATAATCATTCCCGGGCGTGTTGCTGTTACCTAGTACTGGCTCTCGTGCTTGCTGAAGAAGTCGAAGCGCGGGGGCAGCGGCTTCACACGGTGCTCGCCGGGCTTCTCGCCCAGGCTCTCCACGAACTCGTCCGTGGAAGTGAAGATGTTGTCCCAGCTAAAGAACGCGACCGGGTCGACGTCGAAGTACTCGCAGATGAGCTCGCAGCCGGCCGGCACAATGCCGTGCATCAGGACGGTCGCCACGCGCAGCTCGGTAAAGGCGTCGATGAGGGCCTGCGTCATCGCCGCATTGGCCGGCTCACCCTCGAGCTTGTTGGCGGCCTTGGAGGCGTCGCTCCAGCGCTTGTTGGCGGCGCGCAGGTAGTCGTCGCACACGGCGAGCGCGCGGTGCGTCTCGAACTTGTACATGGCCTGCTCAAAGGCGAGAGCTGCCTGCTCGGCGGCTTCGACCACAGTGGCGGAGGCGGCGCCGGCGGGGATGCAGCCGTTGCGATAGGGGCTCTCGTCGCCCTCCTTGATGGCGACGCCGTAGAAGCAGCTGCGGGCCAGGCGGTTGAACACGCCGGTCAAAAGGGCGCTCTCCTTAAGGGCCGGATCGATGACGCGCTTGTCGTCGCAGGCACGCACCTCGTTGCCGTCCTTGTCCTTGCCGGTCACACGCGTGTCGTATGCCTTGGGGCTAAAGCTCACCGGCTTCTCGGACAGGCCGAGCGACAGCCAATGCGCGCGCATCTGCTCGCAGGTGTAGTGGTTGAGCAGGTCGTCTGCCGGCGGGGGAGGCGTCTGCGAGGACGAGCTGGCCTTTTTGCCCATGTAGAGCAGGTGGTAGCAGGCGCTGACGGTGCTCTGCGTGAGGTCCCAGCCCAGGGCCTCCCACATGGCGGTCTGCGCGATGCAGTAGAAGTAGATGTTGTCCTGACCGATGAACTGGTAGATCTGAGCGTCGTCCGAGCACCACCAGTCGCGCCAGTCGAGCGAGCTGTGCTGGTAGGTGGGCGCGGGGACCTGCGTGGAATCGGCGGCGGGCTCGCCCATGAGGGCGGCATCCTGGGCGGCGACACCCTCGGTTACGCCGGCGGCCTTGGCATCGCGTGCGAGTACGGTGCGGGTGTAGCTGATGGGCGCCCACAGGCTCTCGGGCCAGCACCAGCAGGTGACGTCGGAAACGCCGTCGACCTCGGGCACCGGAACGCCCCAGTCGATGTTGCCGGTGATGCGGAAGGGCACGAGCGCCTTGCCGCTGCGGAAGCGCACGCCGCCGTTGGCGAGCACCGCGTGGGCGTCGTCGCGTTCCTTCCAGCTGGGGAAGGTGACGGTAAAGCTGCTCTTGTTGCCCTCGGGCTCCAGTACGGTGTGCTCGGGGAGCTGGTCCTCGACGGCGTCGAAGGCCTCGCGGAACTTGTTCTGAATGTAGAGCTGAGCCGGCAGCAGCCACTCCTCCATGGTCTTGGAGACCACGGAGCGAACCTGCGGGTTCTGGGCGAGCTTGGCGGTGTAGGTCTTCATAAAGTCGAGGTAGGCCGGCAGGTCGAAGTAGAGGTTGTCGACCGGGCGCAGCTCGGGCACTTCGCCGGTGAGCTGGCTCTTGGGCGCGATGAGTTCCTCGGGCTCAAACTGGTGGCCCAGATCGCACTCGTCGGCATAAGCCTTCTCGGACTTGCAACCTTGGATGGGGCAGCGGCCGATCACCTGGCGACCGTTGAGGAACGTGCCGGCCTTGGCGTCGTAGAACTGCAGCGTGGAGCGCTTGGAGATGGTGCCCTGCTCGTGCAGGCGCTTGATAATCTCCGCGGTCACCTCGTTGTGAATCTGCGCAGCCGGCTCAAGGCCCGAGCCGCCGTAGATGTCGCAGCTGATGTTGTAGTTGTTGAGGGTCGCGGCCTGGCGGGAGTGGTTGGACTCGACGTACTCGCTAATGGACTTGTCGTAGCCCTCGTTCTCCTTGAGCTTGCGGTAGCTCTCCATGATGGGCGAGCCGTAGCAGTCGGTGCCCGAGGTGAAGATCACGTTCTCGCGGCCCAGGCGGTCGCGCAGGAAGCGGGCGAAGAAGTCGGCCGGGACAAAGACGCCACCAACGTGGCCGAAGTGCAGGCCTTTGTTGCCGTAGGGCTCGCCGGCGGTAACGATGGCGCGGCGCGGCCAGCTGGGACGGTCGTTCATGGAGTATTTGGATGCCATGGGACTCCTTCGCATATGGTGAGGGCGCGGCCGGGCGCGGGGCTCGGCGGCGCGGTGGTCAATTCGTGCATATCATTCGACATTATCGCACATGCGGGCGGGTGCGTGGCAGGGGCGCTATCCTAAGATGCTATGAATGAGATTTCCAACATACATGCGTTTGAGGACGAGGATTTTCTGCACGCCTGCTTTGTGTGGGGGATGGCAGTGCTTGGCGCATTTGCCATGTGCCTGGTGCCGGTGTTTATGCTGCTGGGCGGGCCCGCGGACCTGGATGCGGCCGACGCGGGCGGCTGGATGGCCGTCTTGGGCTGGATAGTCGGCTTGGCTGCGGTTTCGGCGGCGTCATTTGCCGTGCACGAGCTGGTGCACGCGGTGTTCTTTAAGCTGTTTGCGCCCGCCGGTGCTCGGGTGACCTTTGGGGCGAATCGCGAGACGGCGATGATCTATGCCTGCGCCGAGGGCGTTGTGTATTCGCGCCGGCGGTACGTGGCGGTTTGCCTGGCGCCGACGGTTGTTGTGACGACAGCGTTTGCCCTGGGGTTTGCATGCTCGGGCTATCCGCTGCTGTGCTATCTGGCGGCTGGCTTGCATTTGTCGGGTTGCGTGGGCGACTGGTATTACGTGCGGACCATCCTGTGCGACCGCCGCATTGTCGCCTGCGAGGACACGTCCTTTGGTGTCCGCTTTTTCGCAAGGTAGTCTTTTTGGGATGATTTTTCTGGGACGGGGATTAAAAAATCATTGCGTACCTAATGATTTTTTAATCCCCGTCCCAGAAAAATCATTGCGGGAGAGGAGATGTCCATGAAGCCGTTGCTGCTGCATGCTTGCTGTGCGCCGTGCTCGCTTGAGCCGGTTCGCCTGCTGTGCGAGGAAGGGTTTGAGCCCACGATTTGCTGGACCAACCCCAATATTCAACCGCGCGATGAATGGCAGCGCCGCCTGGACGAACTGCGCCGGTGGTGTGCTGATGGCGACATCGAGCTTATCGAGGCAGGCGAGGACCGCGAGCGCTGGGAGGCCGGTGTGGCCCCGTTGGGCGCCGATCGACCCCGTCGCTGTCGTGCGTGCTATGCCCTGCGTCTGGCCGAGGCATGCCGTGTGGCCAAGGATCGCGGGTTCGAATATGTGGGTACGACGCTCGCCGTCTCGCCGTATCAGCTGTTCGATACCTGTAATGACGTGCTTGAGCGCTTGGCAGCGGCACATGGGCTCACCCCGGTCATTCGCGATTTTCGCCCGTATTACCCCGAGGCCACGCGTCGTTCGCGCGAGCTTGGCATGTATCGGCAGAACTACTGTGGTTGCCGCTTCTCGGCTGTCGAGGCGGCCATGGACCGCGCCCGCATCCGCGACGAGCGTAAAGCCGCCAAAAAGTAGTTCATTTGGGACGTTAGCCTGCTAGGATGTAGAGCGGACTTTAGCTATATAAGGAGAATCCGACGTGTCTATGCGTACCGATGATTTTGACTATAACCTTCCTGAGGAACTGATTGCCCAGGCTCCTGCCGAGCCGCGTGACTCCTGCCGCCTGCTGGTGGTGGATCGCAAAGGCTCCCAGGCAGGAACGCCGCTGGAGCATGGCGGCACCGTCGAGCACCGCATCTTCCGCGACATCATCGACTATATCGAGCCGGGCGATGTGCTCGTCATCAACAAGACGCGCGTGATGCCGGCCCGCCTGATCGGTCGCAAGTCGGGCTCGGGTGGCGTGGTCGAGACGCTGCTGCTCAAGCGCCGCGAGGATGTTGACCCACTGGGTCACGTTTGGGAGTGCCTGGTCAAGCCGGGCAAGCGCCTAAAGCCCGGTGCTCAGATTGAGTATCGCGCCGGTGGCGCACATGCGCCCGAGGGCGCGCCCGTGGTGTTGACAGCTGAGGTCATCGACTTTGTCACCGATAGCCGCGGTGGCCGCCTGGTGCGCTTTGAGCCGGCCGGTTGCAATGCCGCCGGCGAGCCGCGCACGCTCGACGAGGCCATTCACGCCGCCGGTCACGTGCCGCTGCCGCCCTACATTACCGATTACGAGGGCGATCCCGAGAAGTATCAGACCGTCTACGCCATGAAGGAGGAGCATTCGGCCGCTGCTCCCACGGCGGGCCTGCATTTCACGCCCGAGCTCATGGCCGCTATTGAGGCCAAGGGTGCGAAGTTTGCCGCCGTCGAGCTCGAGGTGGGCATCGATACCTTCCGTCTGGTGGAGGAGGATGACCCCACGCAGCACGTGATGCACACCGAGCGCTACCACGTGTCGCAGGAGGTTGTCGACGCCGTGCACAAGGCCAAGGCCGAGGGGCATCGCGTAATCGCCGTCGGTACCACCGCGGTGCGCTCGCTCGAGAGCGCGTTTGACGCGGACGCGCCGGTGGCTGACCCGGCCGTGACGGCGCGCTATTTTGAGGGTCGTGAGGACGGGGCCGACACGCTCGGTCGCGGTGACATCGTGGTGCGCGAGAACGCCACGACGCAGCTCTACCTCATGCCCGGTTCGACCTATCACGTGGTCGATGCGCTCATCACGAACTTCCACGTGCCGCGCTCCACGCTCATGATGCTCGTGAGTGCGCTTGCCACCCGCGACCAGATCATGGATGCCTACGCCGCCGCCATCGAAGAGCGCTACCGCTTCTTCAGCTTTGGCGACGCGATGCTCATTCAGTAGGTTACGGCGTTTTCCAAACGCCGTAACCGGCCGACGCTGCAAACGCCCCTAAGCGGCAATCGGGGGTTCCGCCGTTCTACCGAACGGCGGACCGGTCGACGCTGCGCGGGCCGCATTTGGACAATCTGACGTTCAACTTCAAGGGCGCGACCAGAAGGTCAGCGCCCTTTCGTTTCACGTCACCTTGTCTCAAATGCGACCCGCTCGCTGTCGTTGCCAAAACATTGTCGTTGCCGTGGTTCACTTGGCACCTGGGGACGTTCCTTTTGTGCCGGCACCTGGGGACACTTCTTATGTCAAGAGATTGGTGCAAGAGGGATAGGTTGCCTTGCGACGATTTAAATAAGTTGCGGTGAGATAGTTCTTGAATTGGCCTTTTTGAGGGCTAAACAGGAACTATCTCACCGCAACTGCGTTGGGCTGTTTTTGGCAACTGGCTTACTTGCTCATGAACAGCCAGATTGCGATGAGTACGAGGACTGCGGCGATGATGCAGGCGATGGCTCCGGTGAATTTGACGCGTGAGTCGCGGGTTCGCTTGCGCACGTCGACTTCGGCGGCCTCGAGTTGGGCAACTTCGCGCTCGGTCTCGGTATGCTCGGCCTTGTCGCGTGCCAAGGACCCGGCGAGCGATTCGGTGATTTCGGGATGGTCGTGCACCTCGGTCGCCTGCTCGATAATCGACTGCGCATGCGCGGCATCTGCCCGGGCGTTTGCGATGGCCTGCTCTTGCTCACGGCGTGCCTTGTCCTGCGTGGCGATCTTTTCGCGCAGCTCGCGCTGGCGCGTCGCGGCGGCAGTTTTTGCGGACTGCAACTCGTCACGCGCGGCATCTGCCTCGGCCGTTACGGCCTGGTGCGCGCGTTTAGCGTCGGCGATGGGGGCCTGTGCCTGCTCGACGGCCTGCTCGGCGGCGGCAAGTGAATGCTCAAGATCGGCGGTCACGCGCGGAATGTCTTCCTCGGCCTTACGGAGGGCGTCGGCAGCGTCGGAGATTTGCATAGACAGCTCGCTGGTGCGCACGGTGTAATTGGCGGGATTTGCCGAAGGGTTGCGCTGCAGCTCGGCATACTCGCGACGCAAGGTCTCGAGCTGTGCACGCGTAGCATTGGCAGTTTGTCGTGCGGCGGCGACACCGGTATCGCGCTCAGCCTTCACTTTGTCGCGGATGCGCTTGGAGTCTTCGAGTCGACGAACCAGGCGGTTGCCGGTTTCGCGTGAACTCGCCTCGCGAGCCTCGACGGCATCGAGTGCAGCCTTCAGGCGGCGCTCAGCTGCATCATCTTCTGCCTTCATTTGCTCGAGCTGGCCCTTGAGCTCAGTCGCTTTGGCGGCATGGGCGTCGCGGTCAATCTCGGCGGCCGCAGCGGTCTTTTGCGCCGTGGCGATTGCCTGGCGCTGGTCGGCGACAATCTGGTCGTACCGCCCCGCGATATCCTGCCGCGTCTCGAGCTCCTCGGCCTGATCGGAAATGCGCTGCTCCAACTCTGCCAGGTGGTCGCGGGCATCGGCGAGTGCCTTTTTCGCGGCGTTCATCTCGCGCATGGCCGAGGCTCCCTGCGCGATAAAGGCGCCCACGGCGTTCGCAGTGTTCGAGACGGTGGTTCCCAGGTCGCGGCTCGCGGCGGGGGCGTGCGGGGCGATCGGGCGACCGGTGTCGGCAGCGTCCACATCGGTAGCTTGCGGCGTGGCAATATTGCCGGTGCCGCCTTCGATCACAGAAAAGCCTGCTGCATGCGGGTCGACGGCGTCCGCGCCAATCGTGGGATGTTCGAGCTGCAGAAACGAGGGCATAGTGCTGCCCTGATCGGCAACGGGGGTCTCGCCGGGTACAAAGGTCGAGGCGGCCTCGGCGGCCTCTTCTTCCTCGGCGTCAACGTCGGCATCGGCGACAGCGTCCTTCATCGCTTTGACAGCATCCATCATGGAATCCATGACGGCATCGAGCTCTTCTTCCGAAGATACTTCGATGGGGCCTGCTACTTGCGGGGCGGCGTCCTTTTTGGGGGCGCCGTCCTGAGCGGCCGAATCGTCGTTTTGCTCGTCGGCATCTTCGGCCGCAGGGATTTCCGTCGCAGCGCCGTTATCCAGGGCGGCGCCGTCGACGTCGGTATCATTGCAGGTCACAGCGTCGGTATCTACGCTGATGTCTGCGGAATCATCAATATGCTGTTGAGTCTGGGGGTCCAGCTCGTCTGTCATAGGCATGTGCTCCTCATCGTTGTTTGTCACCCTATGATAAAGTCTCGCGCCGACATCCCGCGCCCCGCAGCAAAGTTTCAAAACGTATTCGATGACTCGTTGCGTTAACAAAAACTCGGCCGCTCTATCCAATTTTTACTTGACATTCCCTTCGCCGAAAGACGTTGCACCGTTCGCCTGCCATGGGCTTTATTTTTCACTTGAACCCGCTAAAGTTGCATTTCAGCTTTTGGCGCGTGAAGTTGGATGCGCGCAGTCGACGGGCAGGCCCGTCGCGATTTGAAAGGACTTCGTATGGGACTTTTCACTGGTAAGACCGTGATCGTCACCGGCGGCGGCAAGGCCACGCTCAAGGACGGCTCCGCTGGCTCCATCGGCTACGGCATCGATATCGCCTTTGCCAAGGAGGGCGCGAACCTCGTCATCACCGGCCGCAACGTCGCCAAGCTCGAGGCCGCCAAGGAGTCTCTTGAGGCTGAGTACGGCGTCAAGGTTCTTCCTGTTCAGGCCGATGTCTCCGCCGGCCAGGACAACGAGGCCGTCGTGCAGAACGTTATCGACAAGGCGATTGAGGAGTTCGGCCGCATCGACGCCGTCGTCAACAACGCTCAGGCAAGCGCCTCGGGCGTGACCATCGCCGACCACACTATGGACCAGTTTAACCTGGCCATTTACTCTGGCCTGTATGCCACCTATCTGTACATGCAGAAGGCCTATCCGCACCTGAAGGAGACCAAGGGCTCCGTGGTCAACTTTGCCTCGGGCGCCGGCCTGTTTGGCAACTATGGTCAGTGCAGCTATGCCGCTGCCAAGGAGGGCATCCGTGGTCTGACTCGCGTTGCCGCCAATGAGTGGGGCAAGGACGGCATCAACGTCAACATCGTTTGCCCGCTTGCTTGGACTGCTGCGCTCGAGAACTTCCAGGATGCTTACCCCGAGGCGTTCAAGGCCAACGTCCACATGCCGCCGGCGGGCCACTACGGCGACGTCGAGAAGGAGATCGGCCGCGTGGTCGTTCAGCTCTGCGGCCCCGACTTTAAGTACATGAACGGCGAGACCGTCACCCTCGAGGGCGGCATGGGCCAGCGTCCTTAGGGGGTTACGCGGTTTTACCAAACCGCGTAACCAGTTGACGCTGCAAACCCGCCAGAGCGGCAATCTGACGTTCAATTTCAAGGGCGCGACCAGAAGGTCAGCGCCCTTTCATTTCACGTCACCTTGCTCGCTCTGGCGGGTTTTCGCTGTCGGTGCCAAAACATCGGCGTTTCCGTGGTTAGTAAAAAGCCCTCCCATAGTCATTGGGGACGTTCTTGTTTGACTAGTCGTTTAAGAACGTCCCAACGACTACTCGCAAAATGAGCGTGGATAATCTCCCGTTTTTGGCCTGTGTTTTGGGCAAAAGTGGGAGATTATCCACGCTCATGCGTCAAGCGTCCAAAAATCCACGCTCATTTGCCGTGCCCTTGTCGTGTCCCCGCCACGCCGCCTCTCGCACCAGTTTCTGTCGAGTCGGTGCTCCTCGTTGGTTGCCCGTATAATGGTCTGCGTATGAACCGCAACCAAGGAGTTCCAGTTTATGGACCAGAACCTCTTTAAATTCGACCTGATCGCCGAGGACCCGACGACGCATGCGCGCGCCGGCGTGCTGCACACCCCGCACGGCGACATCGAGACGCCAATCTTTATGCCCGTGGGTACCAAGGCAAACGTCAAGGGCATTCCCACCGAGACCGTCAAGCAGCTCGGCGCGCAGATCGTGCTCGCCAACACCTATCACCTGTCTATGCGTCCCGGCGAGGACACCATCGCCGAGCTGGGTGGACTGCACAAGTTTATGAACTGGCACGGCCCCATCCTCACCGACTCGGGCGGTTTCCAGGTCTTTAGCCATAACGATGCCGTCAAGCTCACCGACGAGGGCGTGCGCTTTATCGTCAACGATTACGACGGCCGCCATGTGTTCTGGACGCCCGAGGACAACATGGAAATCGCCATGAAGCTCGGCTCCGACATCTGCATGCAGCTCGACCAATGCCCCGGCTATCCCGCCACGCGCCAGTATGTCGAGCGCGCCGTGGAGCTGTCGAGCATGTGGGCCGAGCGCTGCTACAAGGCACACACCCGCGATGACCAGGCACTCTTTGGCATCGTCCAGGGCGGCATGCATCTGGACCTGCGCCTGCGCTCGCTGCGCCACCTGGAGGAGTGCGGCGACTTCCCCGGCTACGGCATCGGTGGCTACTCGGTGGGCGAGGACCACGAGACCATGTTCGAGACGCTGGCGCCGCTGGCTTCCGAGTACATGCCCAAGCATAAGCCGCGCTACCTGATGGGCGTCGGCAACCCGACTACGCTCGTGCGCGGCGTGGGCGTGGGCATCGACATGTTCGACTGCGTGTTGCCGACGCGCACCGGCCGCATGGGCACGGCGTTTTCCAGCGAGGGTCGCCTCAACTTCCGCAACGCGCGTTTTGCTCACGACGACGGTCCCATCGATCCCACCTGTACCTGCCCGGTGTGCACGGGCGGCTACAGCCGCGCGCTCATCCGCCACATGGTCACGCAGAAGGAGATGCTCGGCGGCATCCTGCTTTCGATGCACAACATCTACTACCTGCTCAACCTTATGCAGCGTGCTCGCCAGGCCATTATCGAGGGCCGTTACGGCGCGTTTGTAAGCGACTGGATGAACAGCCCGGCGGCGGTGGATTACTAAGAGCGGCACGGGTGCTTGCAAGGCGTGGGCAACGGCAAGGGGCGAACACCGGCCGGTCGGCACATTCGCTGACACTGTTTGCGCGACCGCTGACCGATAGCTTGCAAGCACTTGATGCATCGTGGGTACCATACCGAATGGTTGATGTTCGGGCGGGTGTTTGGCGCATGGCGTCGACCCCGCCCGTTTTTCTTTTTCTCGATAGGAGTACCCATGATTAAGAATGAGAACGTCGAGGGCGAGCC
>CAKUGH010000015.1 GCA_934654605.1 uncultured Collinsella sp.
TCCCCCAGATCGCGCAACGACAGATCGGGGTAGCGCTCGCGCAGATCGCAAAAGACCGCCAAGGCCTCCGGAAGCGTGTCGCGTAAGCCCCGCTGCTCGAGTTCATCGATTAACGCAAGCTGATGCTGGGCGGCACCGGCACTTCTGGTCTGATTGGCCAGCTCGGCATTTACGCGGCGGTTCACGTCGTTTTTGACTAGCTTGACCGCGCGCGCTTCCTCAATCTCGGCAACGCTGCGCTTGGCGCCGATCAGCTTCAGGAGCTGCTCAATCTCCTCGGCGCTCTTAATGTAGACAGCAAAGGATCCGCGCCGTGCGTTAACACGCGCATGGACACCAATCTGCTCCAGCAGGTCGCAAAGCCCCTTGGCGTACTGCTCGCCCTGGACCACAATCTCCAAATGAAAGTCGCCACGAGGATCAGCAACAAAGCCCCCGGCAATGAGCGCGCCGCGGATGTAGGCAAGCCTGCAGCAGGGACGGGCGACGATATGCCGGGGAACGCCGGCGACCAGCCCTCCCCTACGGTCGAGGATGCCCAGCAGCACCAGAGCCTTGTCCAGGTCGGGCTGGTCGGGCAGGGTGATGAGATAGTTGCGAACTTTATGCAAGACCGATTTACGGACGGTGAACTCCGTCTTGAGCTTAAGGATGCGATGCGTCAGCGTGATCATCGTTCGCGCGACGGCACCCGTCTCGGTCGCGACCGTCAAACGATACCGCCCGGAGCCGGCCAGCGAGAGCGTACCGCTCACACGCGTCAGGGCGGCAAGCGTCGACAGATCGCAGTATTCACATTCGGGTTCGCAGCGCGCGAGCTCGTCGCGCACCTCGGCGGTAAACGACATGCAGGCCTATGCTTTCGTGTTGGCGCGCGACAGGTCACGATGGGAGATGCTCACGTGATACTGGGCGCCTTCCAAATAGCGGGCCGTGGCCTCGGCGATGGCAACGCTGCGGTGCTGGCCGCCCGTGCAGCCGATGGCGATAGAAAGCTGTGGCTTGCCCTCCGCAATATAGCCGGGCATGACCGTATCGAGCAGCTGCGTCCAGGCCTTCCAGAACTCCTGGGTCTTGGGATGATCCAGGACAAAGTCGGAGACTTTCTTATCGAGACCGGTCATGGTGCGCATCTCTGGGTCGTAGAACGGATTGGGCAGGAAGCGAACGTCGATCATAATGTCCGCCTCGACGGGCATGCCGTGCTTAAAGCCAAACGAGAAGACGTGAACGTCCATGAGCTGCTGGTCGGACAGCTCAGAAAAAGCCATGCGCAGCTTGTTGCGCAGCGCAGAGGTGCGCAGGCGGCTCGTGTCGATGATCATATCGGCTCGGTCACGCACGCCCTGCAGCTGCAGGCGCTCACGCTGAATGGCATCCGCCGTGGTCTCCCCCGGCTTGGCGATGGGATGGCGGCGGCGGTTTTCGCTGTAGCGACGGATCAACACCTCGTCGGAAGCCTCGAGAAACACGATATCGCAGCTCATCTCGCGCTCCTCGAGCGCGGTGACGGCATCGAGCAGCTCATCGAACAGGCCTTGGCTACGCAGGTCGCAGGTAACGGCGAGATGCCTGCCCACGCCCGTATTGATGCCGACGAGTTCGGCGAGCTGGGCAATCAGACGCGGAGGCAAGTTATCGATGCAAAAATAGCCCATGTCCTCGAACACGTGCATGGCCTGCGTGCGGCCCGAACCGGACATTCCGGTGATGATGACGATATCGGGGATGCGCTCCGAGCGCTCCGCCGCATCCATGGCATCTCCCTTTTGCATGTGCTGCCTCCTAAAAACAAGCGCGGGACCCAGCAACCCGGATCCCGCGCGGTCAATTGCCTTTATTGAGTATACCGCCCTGAGCGGATACGAGGTCCGTCTTACGCCTCAAGCGCGGCTTTGAACCAACTCGTAATACTCGTGGGGTGTGTGATGGCGGTGCCCACGACAACTGCCCAGGCGCCGGCATCGATTGCGGCGCGAGCCTCCTCGGGCGTGTGGACGCGTCCCTCGCAGATGATGGGAAGGCCGGGGAACTCCTCGGTCGCCTGACGCAGGAGCGGCAGGTCGGGACCATCGGCCATGGTGCAGTCGATAGCGGCAACACCATGGGAAAGCGTGGTTGATACCAGGTCAAAGCCCATGTCGACCGCACGGCGAATATCCTCGATGGTGGCGCAATCGGCCATCAGGAGCACGCCTTCTTCGTGCAGAGGGCGGAAGGTATCCTCGACGGACTTGCCATCGGGGCGCGGACGATCGGTGGCATCGATTGCCACGATGTCGGCACCGGCGGCAACGCAGGCGCGAGCATGGCGCAGCGTCGGCGTGATGTAGACGCCCTCGTGCCCATCCTTCCACAGGCCAATGACGGGGACCTCGCAGCGGCCCTTAATGGCGGCGATGTCGGCAAGACCCTGGCAGCGGATGGCGGCGGCACCGCCGAGCTCGCAGGCGCGAGACATCTGAGCCATGGTCTCGGGCGTACGAAGCGGCTCGCCCATATAGGCTTGAACGCTTACGACGAGCTTGCCCTTCAGAGATTGAATCAAAGGATCAACGGCCATTTCGATCTCAACCTTTCTCAAAACGGCCTTCTGAGGCACCGCACCTTGACGTTCAAACCATCGCTCGCGTACCAAAGTACGCTTCGCTCCTCTTTCACGTCAATCTGCGGCACCCCAGAAGGCTCACTTGGTAGTCATGTTTACTTTAACGAAGCAAGAAGGTGCTCGGCGGCACCGATGAGCGGCGCGTCGCCCTCGAGAGAGCCGATGAGGATCGGCGTGTCCTGAAGCGGGTCGAGCGCCTGGCTGGCATAGCCCTCGTGCACCGAATCCTTCCACGTCTGCGAGCGCCAATCGGGACCCTGGTGAATCACGCCGCCCGAAAGCACGATGACCTCGGGGTCCAGGATATTGGCAAGCGAGCCCAGGCTTGCGCCCAGCGCAAAGCCGGCGTCATGGATGACCTCGGTCGCCTTTTCGTCGCCAGCACGGCACAGGTCGTTCACGTCGCGGCCTACCGAAGGACGGCTGGGGTCGACACGACCGAAGCGCTCGTCGTACATACGGCCAATCGAGGTTCCCGAAGCCACCGACTCAAGATGGCCGGAGCGACCGCAAGCACAGGGAATGCCGGCGGCGGCAGAGCACTCGATATGGCCCATGTGGCCGGCGGCGCCATGGAAGCCTTGCATCACGCGACCGTTCTCGACATACGCGCCACCGATGCCCGTGCCAATACCCAGGCACAGCACGGAGAACTTACCCTTGCCGACGCCCCAATGGGCCTCACCCAGGGCATGGGCCTGCACATCGCCCACCACGGCAACGGGAAGCCCCAGATCCTCGCGCAGACGCGGCCCCAGCTGAACGCCGGACCAGCCAGGCATGATCTCGTTGGCATAGGCGATAGCGCCCGTCTTGGGGTCGACGACACCGGCAGCGCCAATACCGACGCCAAGGACCTCGACATCGGGATTCGCCTCGATGGCGGCTTTAATAGACGCCTCGATACGCTGGAAAACCGCCTCGCCGCCCTCCTGGGCCTCGGTGGGAACTTCGGCCTCAAAGACGGGATGGGGCACACTGCCGTCAGCCGGGTACTCCATGATGGCAGTCGCGATCTTAGTTCCGCCGATATCGACAGAGCAAACGTACTTGTTCTCCATGTCGCTCTCCTTAGGAGACAAAACAACTACAGGAAATGCGCTGTCAGACTAAACGCCACAGCGCGGTAGCGGTTTTCCAGGTGGCCGAGATCGCCGAGAAACCGTATGGCCATTGACCTAATGGTCATGGCCATACGGTTGAACGGCGAGGTCGGGTGCCTGGGAAAGCGCTACAGGAGGCCGTTGTCGACGAGGACCTTACGAATGGCCTCGACGTTCTCGCCGGTCATGGCCTTCACCGGGCGCGGCATGGTCGGGCTATCGAAGATACCCATGAGGTTCATAGCGGTCTTGAAGGCACCGACGCCGCCGGCATAGCCCTGAACGCCCGAGGTGACATCCCAGATGTGGGAGATCTCGTTGAGGCGATCCTGCTCGGCCTTGACGGTAGCCCAGTCGCCGGCCTGAGCGGCCTTCCACTGACGCACGTAGCCCTCGGGCTCAACGTTGGCGAGGCCCGGGACGGAGCCGTCGGCGCCGCCGAGGTAAGCGCCGTCGACGACGACCTCGTGACCGGTGAGGATGCTCATCGGGTGGCCGTTCTTCTCGTTCTCCTGAACGAGGTAGCGGAACGAGACGTCGTCACCCGAGGAGTCCTTAACGCCGGCCAAGACGCCCTCGGCGCCGAGCTTGGCAAGAAGCTTCCAGGGGAGCTTGGTGTGGACGCACACGGGAATGTCGTAAGCGAAGATGGGCAGGTCGAGTTCCTCATGCAGGATGCGGAAGTGCTCCTCGACCTCGGTCATGCCCTGCAGGGCATAAAACGGGCAGGTGGCGACGAGAGCGTCGGCGCCCAGCTCCTGGGCGACCTTACCGTGCTCGATCATGCGCTCGGTCTCGGTGTCGATGATGCCAACCAGGACGGGCACGCGGTGGTCGACGATGCGAACGGCCTCGGCGATGATCTGGCGACGACGCTCATCGGTGGAGAAGACGACCTCGCCCGAGGAGCCCAGGAAGAACAGGCCGTCGACGCCGGCATCGATCATGCGGTTGATGCTGCGCTCAAAGGAGGCAACGTCGAGCTGGTGATCTTCGGTATCGGGAACAACGACGGGAGGGATAACGCCGGTGAATTTCTGAGTTGCCACAAGAATCTCCTTAGTTGTCTGGCGGGCAGCCCTTTGCCGCCCACTCTTGTTGGCAGTGTCCAGGCCGTCTAGGCCAAAGAACACGGGTAGAACGTTTGGTTAAAGAAGTCGATGACTTCGTTTTCGAACGCATTGATGCGCTCGTGAGCGTATTTGGCATAGATGATATGCCTCCGGTCGCACTCAAGACCGTTGAATACGGCAAACTGCCCCTTGGGGTCGCTTACGGTATCCATGAGGGATGTGCCCATGAGCACCGAGCCGCGCACCCGAGCCGACAGCACCTCGAGGCCACCAGGGAGCGGGTTGGCGATTGCCGCACAGGCAAGACCCTGCTCGTCCAGAGCAGAAACCGCCAGCGCGATGCCGCCGCCAAGGCCCTCGCCCCACGCAAAGAGACGGTCCGGATCGATGCCATCGAGCTCGCGCGCGACCTTCGCCATCGCGCAACCCCAGTGGACGCGCTCGACAAAAGCGGGCGAGGCAATCCCCCGCTGCAGGTCGCCTACGCCAACGACATCGTCATCCAGAGCAAGGACGGCATACCCCATGGCGACAAATCTCGTCATGTGATGCCACCCACGCACGGGTCGGTCAACGTCATGGAACATCAGGCACAGCGGCACGCGCTCGGATACTCGCGTACGCCCAGCAGGCTCGATCAAGCGCGCATGGACCACGTCCGTGCCGAGCTCAAAGGAAACCTCCGAGTAACGGGCACAGGGATTGGCAAAGTCAATCGCCGTAATGCTCGGGCCTTGCATCTCAAGATTCGAAACACATGCTTCCAAATCAGAAACATCTGCCTGGACATCACCGTGCCAGTCCCGATATTCAGCGAGCCTTGACGAAACCGTTCCGGGAATCTCCACAAGCTCGGGGACAATCAGCTCGTCGACATTGCTCTCGCACTTAGACATGAGCCTCCCCTCCCTCGCAGAAAAACGGAATGATCAGATCGTCAAAGTCCTGAATCTCCTCGTGGCCAAAGCCCTCAAAGAACTCATGGCGCTTTTCGCAGGACAGGTTGTTGTACACCGCAAACTGCGTCGCCGGCGGACAGACGATATCGGCCGTGCCCGTGCCAAACAGCACGGGGCACGTAACCATGGGGGCAAAGTTCTTGGAGTCGAAATACGCCAGCTTGGCATAGGCTTCCTCGATGCGAGTCGAGTCCTCGTCAAACCAACGCGACCAATAACGCAGGCCCTCGTAGGCAATATCGTCGGCATCCAGATCCCAAACCAGACGGAAGTCCGACAAGAAGGGATAGAGGATGGCGGCACGATTGACAAGCTCGCTGTTGAGCGCGCATGTCGCAATGCCCAACCCGCCGCCCTGCGAGGCGCCGTTCACGAACACGCGGGCAAGGTCGATGCCCTCGAGCTCGCGGACGATACGGCACAGGATACGAATGTCCTGGTGCAGGCGGACGTAATAGAGATTGGCGGGATCGCCGCCTATGCCGGCAACGATATGACCGGCAACCGTCGTACCCTCAAATCCACCAATATCCTCGGAGGGACCGCCCTGACCAGGGCAGTCGAGGGCGATGAGCGCCATGCCCATACCTGCAAACGATGCCTGCTCAAACCAGCTGCGGCTGGCACCGGGATATCCGTGGAACTGAAGCACAAGCGGCACGGGCTCATCCGAGACCGGCTTGAGGTACTTGGCATGCAGGCGAGCACCGCACATGCCGGTATACCAGAGGTCGAAAAACTGACAGGTCGCAGAATCGGCAACCGGAGCCGCCTCAATCGCATAGTCGAGTTCGACGGCATCGGCCTCGGCCATGCGATCTTTCCAAAAGAGATCGAAATCCGATGGACGTGGCGCAGCACCTCGATACCCACCAAATTGTTGTTGTAGCTCCTGAGCGCTTGGCATGGCTCGTGAACCCAACCTTTCGAAATCGCAACGGAGGTGCGCCCGGTAAGGGAACCGGGCGCACGGGAGGGAAAGCGCGACTACTCGCCCAGCTTGGGATGAAGCAGCGACGGCGCGGCGCCGAGCAGCATCTTAGTGTAGGGATCCTGCGGGTTTTGGAAGACCTGCTTGGCCTCGCCCTGCTCAACGATCTTGCCGCCATTCATAACGATGATGTCGTCAGAAATGTAGCGGACCGTCTGGATGTCATGGCTAATGAACACCATGGCCAGGCCGAGCTCCTTCTTAAGGTCGGTCAGCAGGTTGAGGATCTGCGCGCGGACCGAAACGTCCAGAGCCGAGGTGGGCTCGTCGGCGATGATAGCGTCGGGGTTCAACGACAGGGCGCGGGCAATTGCCACGCGCTGGCGCTGACCGCCCGAAAGCTGGCCGGGAAGAACCTCAGCGGCAGAGCTGGGAAGGCCGGTGAGCTCCAGGAGCTCCTTGACGCGCTTCTCCTGCTCGGCCTCGGTACCCAGGTTGTGGACGCGCATGGGGTCGAGCAGCTGCTCGCGAACGACCATGCGGGGGTTAAGCGCCGTGGCCGGGTTTTGGAACACGACCGAGATGACACGGCCCATGTGACGACGGTCCTCGGCAGTACGCTTGGTGACGTCCTTGCCCTTAAAGTAGACCTTGCCGCTCGTGGGGGCCTGCAGGCCGCACATGACGTTGGCGGTGGTGGACTTACCGCAACCGGACTCGCCGACGATGCCGATCGTCTGGCCGGGCATGAGCTTAATGGTCACACCCTGGACGGCGTGAACCAGGTTGGGGTGCAGAATCGAACCGGTACGGGTCCTAAAGGTGACGTGGACATCATCGAGGAAGATGATCGGCTCGACACCGTTGACTGCAGTCTCGCTCATCTACATCACCTCCGCGTGAGGGGTCAAACCATTTGCCTTGAGCACCTCATCGGGGAGCTCGGAATAGAAGTGCTCGGTGCCGGGCACGCGCTTGAAGACCGGACGGGTGTCCAGACCGATGCGCGGATGGCTCGAGCGGGGCGCGAAGCGATCGCCCTTGGGGAAATCGCGCGGGCTGGGAACGGCGCCGGGAACCTGATGCAGGCGGCCCGAACCGCTCTCGATGGACAGGACGGAACCCAGAAGACCGCGGGTGTACTCGTGGATCGGGTTGGTGAGCAGCTCCTTGGTGGGCGCCTGCTCGATAACCTGACCGGCGTACATGACCGTGATGTTGTGGGCAACCTCGGCGACCAGTGCCAGGTCGTGCGAGACGAAGATCATGGCAAAGCCGAGCTTGGCCTGAAGGTCGTTGAGCAGCTTGATGACCTGCTTCTGGACGGTAACGTCCAGAGCGGTCGTGGGCTCGTCGCAGATGACCAGCTTGGGGTCACGGGTAAGGGCCATAGCGATCAGAACGCGCTGACGCTGACCACCGGAAAGCTCGTGCGGATAGCTCTCGAGCGTACGCTTGGGGTCGAGGCCAACGAGCTCCAGAAGCTCCTCGGCGCTACGAGTGCCGCCGCGCTTGGTAAGCTGCTTCATCTGGGCGGAGATGAGCATAGAGGGGTTGAGCGAGGACAGGGCGTCCTGATAGACCATGGCGATATCGGTACCGCGCAGGCCGAACCACTCCTTCTTGCTCATCTTGAGCAGGTCGCGGCCCTCCCAGAGAACCTCGCCGGAAAGGTGCTCGTCCTCATCGGTCAGGCCCATGATGGCCAGCGTGGTGATGGACTTACCGCAGCCAGACTCGCCCACCAGGCCCATGGTCTGGCCAGGACGGACATCGAAGTTGACGTGGTCGACGACGTTGATGTCACCGTGGTGCTCAAACTGGATGCAGAAATCACGGACCGAAAGGATCGGCTCAACAGACTCATCGGGCACATGGCGGTCGTTACGCTTGAGCTCGACATCGCGCAGGGCGCCAAGACGGGCGGACAGGGACTGAGCCTGCTCCTTGTAGGCGCGAACGGGGTCGGAAACCAGCAGGTCGGCCTCACGGCGCTTGGAGGAATCGGTCGGATCCAGGGCGGCGGAGGGAGCAGCGGCCATGGCGTCGGTAATGCCCTCGGAGAGGATGTTGAGCGCCAGGCAGGTGATCATGATGGCCAGGCCCGGGAACAGTGCCTGCCACCAACGGCCGGCAAGGACGCCGCCGCGGGCGTCGGCGAGGATGTTACCCCAGGTAGCGGTGGGCTCCTGGATGCCAGCGCCGATGAAGGTCAGCGAAGCCTCGAAGATGATGGCGTCGGCGACCAGGGTAACGGTGAAGACCATGATCGGGGCGATGCAGTTACGCAAAACATGCTTGATCAAAATCCACGGAGCCTTGGCACCGGAAACGATGACCGCGCGAACATAGTCCTCGCCGTACTCGGACACGATGTTGGCGCGCACGATACGGGCGATCTGCGGGGTGTACATAAAGCCGATGGCGAAGATGATCGACGGCACGGAGTTGCCCAGAATGGAGACGAACACGGCGGCGAGGGCGATGCCCGGGATGGACATGATGATGTCCAGGATACGCATGATCGTCTCGGAGACGGCCTTGCGTGAAACTGCCGCAAGAGCGCCCACGACCGAACCGCAGACCAGAGCCATGGCGGTAGCGCCAAAGCCGATGATCAGCGAGTAACGGCCACCGTAGAGCATACGTGACAGAATGTCGCGGCCCTTATCGTCGGTACCGAAGATAAATCCGTTGCCGGGAGCCTGGCGAGCGGTGAAAATCTCCACCGGGCTATAGGGGGCAAGCACCGGAGCAAGAATCGCAGTCAGGGCGACCAGCACCAGCACGACGGCGGCGATCTTAGAAGACAGCGTCATCTTCTTCCAGCCACCGAGCTTGAGCCCCTTGGAGGCAGCTTTCTCGAGCTGCTCGGTTTGCTTCTCTCGAATCTTTACCATAATCTACACCGTCCTGATGCGCGGGTTGATGAGCAGGTAGAGCATGTCAACCACGATGTTGATGATGATGAAGGCAAGAGCAACGACGATAACGACGCCCTGAACCAGGTTCGCCTCGTTGCCCTGAACGCCCTGCAGAATCGCAGTACCCATGCCGGGGAGGTTGAAGATAACCTCGATGACGACGGCGCCGCCCATGAGGTAACCGATCTTAAGACCGAGGGTGGTGACCGGGGTGATCAGCGCGTTGCGCAGAACGTTGATGCCGACGACGACCTTCTCGGGGACGCCGGCGCCGCGGGCCATGCGGACATAGTCCTTATCGAGCTCCTCGACCATGGCGGTACGCACGATACGAGTCATCTGACCCGTCAGGGGGAATGCCAAGGCGATGGCGGGCATGATCATACGAGCAAGATAGCCGCCAGGGTTGGTAGTGAAGTGAGGCAGGGCACCCGAGGCCGGGAGCACCTTAAGGTAGGAGGAGAACAGCAGGATCAACAGAACGGCAAGCCAGAACGACGGGGTTGCCAGGCCGGCGATGGAGAAGACACGAATCACTTGGTCCGGCCATTTATCGCGATACAGCGCCGCGATGACGCCGAGTAAAAACGAGACGACCGCACCGATGGCAAGACCGATGAAGGTCAGCTGCATCGTGACGGGCAGGGCCGTAGAGATGCGCTTGGCAACAGAGTTGCGGGCAGCGCCATAAGTGCCCATGTCGCCATGGATCAAGTCGCCCATGTAGCGCACGTAACGCACGGGCCAGGGGTCGTCCAGACCATACTTCTCATGGTACTCGGCAACCGCCTCGGGCGAAGCACCGTCACCCAACGCCGTGTAGGCGGGGTCGGTCTTGGAGAACGACATAAGGAAGAACACCAAGACGGTGACGCCCAATGCCATGATCGGCAGCGCCACGAGACGCCTTCCAATCAAACGTAGAAAGTTGTTCACGTTCTCTCCCCTTTCTTTGTCGGTAGGACCAACTGGTATATGAGTATGGATACTCATTACAAGACCCGAGCGACGTCGAGGTCGCCCGGGTCTTTGTTTCAACTATGAGGACGTTGCCTTACGATCGACGCCCTGCATATGACTCAAGCGAGTCTTACGCCTTGACGGTCGCGACGCCCCTGAAGGACATGCTCGTCGTGCCGATGCCCTTGAAGCCATCGAGGGCCTCGCCGTTGGGCGCGGTGGACGGATCGTCCCAGGAAGCGGAGACGGTCTTGACGTGAACGACAGGATACAGAACGGCGTTGTCGGCGATGATGTCGAAGCACTCGTTCCACTTCTTCTGCTGCTCGTCGCCCTCGGCGGCAAGAGCCTCGTCCATGAGACCGTGGAGCTTCTCCCACTCAGCGGACTCCTTCCACGGGCAACGGGTCTGCATCCAGACGTTGTCGCCGTACCACCAGTTGAGCAGCAGGTCGGGGTCGGCGCCGAAGCAGGACGGATCGCCAGGGGCGAGGAGGATGTCGTAGGCCTCGCCGCCGTCGATGGCAGCGTAGGTGGCAGCCGAGGTGTCGGTCTGGATGGTCACATCGAAGCCGAGAGCGTCGAGGTCGTTCTTGACCTGAGCAGCCATGCCCTTGATCTGCTCGTTGTCGGTGGTGCGCAGGGTGATGGCGCCCGGGGTGATGCCAGACTCCTCGATGAGCTTCTTGGCCTTCTTGGCGTCGGTCTTGTACACCGTGGAAGCCTCATGATAGTTCGTGAAGCTCTTGGGCAGGTAGCAGCTGGCAGCGGTGGCAAGGCCGGCGAAGGTGTTGCTGATCATCTTCTCGGTGTCGAGCGCGTACATGACGGCCTGACGGACCTTGACGTTGTTCCAAGGCTCCTTGGCGACGTTGAACATAACGAAGCGGGTGCCGAAGCCCTGGACGTTGTCGATCTTGCAGCCAGCGCTCTCGAGCTGGTCGACGGCGTCAGCGGTGACGAGCTCCATGACGAGCGTGGAGCCCTCCTGCTGAGCGGTGACGCGAGCGGTGGGGTCGGTCAGGATGCTGTACTGGATCTTCTCATCCTCGGCAGCATACTCGCCGTTGTACTCGGGGTTGGGAACCAGGGTGATCTCGGTATCGGAGATGGCGTCGTACATCCAGGGACCGGAGCCGATCGGCTGCTTGGCGCGATCCTCCTCGGTCTGGGTGGCAGGGGTGACGCGGATGATTGCCAGACGGTCCTTGAGCAGGGAGAAGTTGGGGACCTTGGTCTTTACCGTCACGGTGCTGGCGTCCTTAGCCTCGATGGACTCGAAGGGCTGGAAGAACGGAGCGTAGGTAGCAGAAGCGGCGCAAGCGGTGTAGGAGGCGACGACGTCGTCAGCGGTGACCTCAGTGCCGTCGGAGAACTTGGCGCCCTTGCGGATGGTGACCTCGAAGGTGGTGTCGTCCACAGACTTGGGATCGTCGGTGGCGAGCTCGTTGAAGGTGCTGTAGTCGTGGTAATCGATGCCGTAGAGGCCCTCGATGACGTGCCAGTTAGCACCCAGGCCCACGGCAGAGCCGGTGCTGGCGGGGTCGAAGCTGGACGGAGCGTAAGCGGAACCAGCGGTGATCACGCCGCCGCCACGGTTGGCAGAATCGGTGGAACCGGAAGCGGAACCCTCGTCGCTAGAGCTGCCACCGCAGCCGGTGAGACCAAGGCCGGCGACAGCAGCGACGCTGCCGGTGAGGCCGAGGAACGAACGCCTGGACATACCCTTGTTGATGATGGCCATGTCTTCTCCTATCAATAGAGAATCTTACCCGGGAGCACCTAGACTTGCCCCCGCGCAACTTGCGGACGATATATACCTTACCTACCGACAAACCCAACTTGGGTGCCGCGCTCGGCGACCGATACATACATCCGCTTGAACGGTTTTTACTACCGTTCACCGAATTCGTTGACAAACGATACGCCAGACAGTATGTATCGACGAGGTGAGATATCAGTCTTCGTCAACCCGCAGGATAGCAGGGTTATTCACCATGGTTAGTCAAACGTTTTAGCGTTAATAAAACCCGAAACCGACAGGTAATCACCGCGAAATAAATGATTGAAAATCGGCCAATCATGTATATCAGTTATTTAGAGACGTGCTTAGCTTTCGGAACGGTTGGCGGACGCCTCGGCGCGCTCGGCGTTCCATGCGACGAGTGCCTCGTGGACCGCTTTGGCGACATCGGCCGGAACGCCTCGGACTTCTGCAATCTCTTGCTCGCTCGCCGCGCGCAAACGCTTCATCGAACCAAAATGGCGCATAATGGCACGTTTTCTAGTGGGCCCCACGCCCGGCACGTCGTCAAGCACCGAAACCGTCATGGCCTTATCACGCAGCTCGCGGTGGAACGTGATCGCAAATCGGTGGGACTCATCGCGCACCTGTTTAATCAGATAGAGCGAAGCGGAGCCGGTCGGCAGCACAACGGGGGTCTCGTCCCAGGGGACGAAAACTTCCTCGTCGGCCTTTGCCAAGCCACAAACTGGTATATCGAGCCCAAGGGCCTCAAGTTGCTTGATTGCGGCGGTCAATTGTGGCTTGCCGCCATCGACAACGAGCAAATCGGGGCGCGAGCCAAAGCGCTCGTCGGCCATACGCTCGGGGGCATAGCGTCGACCCAAAACCTCGGACATCGACACGAAGTCGTTCGCCTCGTCCAACTCGGCCTGGATTTTAAAGCGACGGTACTGGCTCTTATCGGCACGGCCGTTGGTAAACACCACCATCGAGGCGACGGTAAAGGTGCCATGCAACGTCGAGATATCAAAGCACTCGATACGCATCGGCGGCGCAGGCAGTGCCAGCGCGCTTTCGAGCTCCAGGAGCGCCTGATTGGTGCGATCGTCGGCATACCCCGTACGCATCATGTAGCGCATGAGGGCATGGCGCGCATTTTTGGAAGCCATATCGAGTAGGCGGTGCTTTTCGCCGCGCTGCGGCCTATGGAGATGGCAAGAGCGCTCACGTTTGCGCGCAAGCCACTCCCCCAGTGCTTCGGCGTCCTCAAGCTCGACAGAGAGATTGATTTCGGCTGGAATATCAGCTGTCTCATCGTAATAACGCTTAAGAAAGCCCGATTGAAGCTCTTCCTCGTCGACATCCAGGCCCTTATCGAGGATGAACTCGCAAGTTCGAACCGTTCGGCCCTCGCGAACGACAAAGACGCAGGCGGCAGAGATGGTCTCCTCGCGATAGAAGCCGATGACATCGATATCGACACTCGATGGAAAAACGACCTGTTGGCGATCGTCCAGGCCCCTAATGACATCTAGGCGACGTTTGACGCGCGCTGCACGCTCAAAATCGAGCACCTCGGCGGCCTCCGCCATCTCGGACGAAAGCTCGTCGACGACATCTTTGCGATGGCCCGACAAGAAACGTTCGACACGCTTGACGTTCTTGGCGTAGTCGGCAGGGGAAATCGCGCCGACGCATGCGCCCGGTCCGCGCCCGACATGGTAGTCAAAACAGGGACGCCCGTTTTGCGCGCAGATCATATTAACGATGTCTTCTTCGCCCTTGTGAGATTCGACGATGCGGCGGCAGCGACGCCATTCCGCACAGGATGCCGAGCAAATAGGGATAACCTTGCGCAGCGTATCGATGGTCTCACGCGCCGCACGGCTATCGGTATAGGGACCAAAATAACGCGTCCCCGCTTTATGACGCTCGCGCGTGTATTTAATAGCCGGAAACAGGTCGCTCTTGGTAATAGCGATAAAGGGATAGCTTTTGTCGTCCTTGAGATCGACGTTAAAGTACGGATGGTACTGGCCAATCAGATTGCGCTCGAGCACCAATGCCTCGTGCTCGGTCTCCACCACGATATAGTCGAAACTCGCCACCAGCTGCATCATGAGCGGAATCTTCTGGCGCTCGTCCCGTAGCGTCACGTATTGACGCATACGGGCACGCAGATTTTTCGCCTTACCCACATAGATGACATCGCCCTTGGCATCTTTCCAAAGGTAGCAGCCGGGCTGTGTGGGAACGCGCGAAACCTGTTCGGCAAGTGTTGGAATGTTGTCGTGACCGGCCACGCGTACCTACTTGCGACGAAGCAGCGCCGAGACCTCGGGCATCTTGAAGACGACGGCAAGGCCAAAAGTAACGGCGAGCGAGACGACGCCTGCAACGCAAACGTAGCCCAGGGTGATCAGGATCGAGCCGCCAAGCGCCCCGACAAAATGCTCAAGTGTCCACATGACGCCGGCGCCCGCAGCAGCGCCCAGGCCGCCGAACAAAAGACCAAAGAAACCGCCATGCAGAATAGACTTGACCTGAAGACCGTGCAGACGACGGCGCAGCCACCACAGCGAGCAGCCGACCAAAATCACGTAGTCGACGACATACGAAAGCGCGATTGCCGGCATTCCGTAGCCCAGTACCACGCCAAACAGCAGCACCGAACCGGCCTGGCCGATGGCGGAATACAGGCAATAGCGGCTATACGGTTTCATATCGAGCAGGGCCGAGAAGCTCTTCTGCATCAGCACGACCACGCCGTAGAGCGGCAGGGAAAGTGCCAGATAGATAAGGAACTCCGAAACCAGTGCCACGCCGGATTCATCGAACTTGCCAGCGCAATAAATCATGTTGAGCGGACGGGCAAAGACGATCAGGTACAGCGCAAACGGAATCAGGAAGAAGAGCATCTGAGCGACACCGCGCGAAATGCCCATGCGAACGCTGTCGTAATCCTTCTCCTGCGCATCGTGAGAGAGTTCGGTATAGAGTGCCGTCGAAAGCGAGGCGGCAATCAGCGCATAGGGCAGCGTATACCACAGGCGCGCATACGCGATGACGGAAGGGCCAGTCTCGGGTTGCACCACCAGCGCAGCGGCATTAGTGATGGAGGTCGAGACAAACATGCACACCGTGGCGAGCAGCGTCGGGATACCGAGCGCAATCGTCTGACGCAGCGCGGGATCCTTAAAGTCGATATGGATATGCGGATGCACGCCGTGCTTGCCAAGCGCGGGAATCTGGCAGGCCATCTGAACAAAGACGCCGAGGGTCGTGCCAGCCGCGATCAAGATGATGCCGACATGCTCGCCAAATTGCGCGGACACGGGCGCAAAGCCCATAAAGCTCGCAATGACGATGACGTTGTTAAGGACCGGGGCAAAAGTCGACCAGAAGTAGTCGCGGTGCGCGTTGAGAACACCCGAGAACACCGAGCCCAAGCCGTAAAACAGAATCTGGATAGCAAAGAAACGGAACATGAACGCTGCGGTATCCATGCTACCGCCATCGCCCGAAAGAAACGACTGCGTCCAGATAAAGCCCGGGGCGAACACGGTGCCCAGCACCGAAATACCGCCCAGCAACAAAAGTAGGATGCCGAGCAGGTTGCCGACATACTCGTTCGACGCTTCGCGGCCCTGTTCGCGCCTCACGCCCATATACACCGGCAAAAACGCCGTAACGAGCATGCCACCCATCACAAGCTCGTAGAGCATATTGGGCAGGTTGTTGGCGACCTGATACGAGGACGAGAGCAGCGACATGCCGATGGCGGCGGCCATGGCCCACGTGCGGATAAACCCGGTGACGCGCGACACGATGGTCAGCACGGTCATGAGACCGGCAGAACGACCAACCGTGGAGTAGTCCGACGAACCCATATCGTCTACATCTGTCTGAGAGTCCTCATGGACCTGGTCTTGCAGCAGGGAGTGATCCGCGGCGGCAAATGAACCGGTCATCGCAAAGGGGTCGTCGACCAAAACGGCCTCGTCGGCAGGGGCAACGTCATCGCTGGCAGGCATGACGTTGCCGGTCACGGCATCATCATCGAATATGGCATGGTCGCCAAACACCGTATCGACCTCTTTGGCAGCGACGGTTCGGGCGGAAAACGTAAAAGGATCCCAATCGTCATCGCCGTCGATGGCCACGCCCTCGACGGGATCGGTCGAACCAAGCGGCGACCATTCATCATCCGAAAGAAGCTGTTCGCCATCATTATGAACCGCTGGCTTAGCGGAGCGAGCAGCAGGAGCGCCCTGCGGCGTGCTCTTTCCCTGGGCAGCCATCAAGAATACCGCCGTCTCATCAGGACGCGGCGCACGAGGCGCCTCGGAGGCAGCCGGCGTCACGCCGTCACCAGATTGGGCGGCAGCCAGAAAGACGGCCGTCTCATCGGGGCGAGCCGAAGAAAGAACCGTACGGGAAAGCACTGTGCCGGCACCGGCAGCGCGCAAGTACACGGCCGTCTCGCCCGGATCAGCGGCAGCGGACCAGGCGCTTCGAATCTCATCTTCGACCGAGGCGGTCTCGGGCGCGGGCGCGGGCGCCTGAGGAGCCGAACCGTTTGCAAAGTGAGCTCCGCGCTTCGATTCTTCTTGCGGCATCGCTCAGTCCTCTCTCGTGATCGGGGCAACCGTCGCCCCGCAAAATGCAACTAGATCATCGGGCGCAAGCTCAAGCTGATAGCCGCGCTTGCCGCCCGAGATAAAAATGGTATCCCAAAGGACGCATGTCTCATCGATCAGCGTCCGAAAGCGTTTTTTCATACCGACCGGGCTGCAACCGCCACGGACATACCCCGTCGCGGCAAATAAGTCCTTAACATGCATCATGGTCAGCGACTTTTCGCCCGCGGCGCGCGCAGCGGCCTTTAGGTCGAGCTCGTCGGCAACGGGAATGCAGCACACAACGTGATCGTTAGACGGCGTTGCGCAGACCAAGGTCTTAAATCCCTGACCGGGCTCCTCGCCAAGCTGCTCGGAAATCGCGACGCCCAAACCTGACGATTCGTCGCCATCGTCTTCGTACGTATGGAGAACGTAGGAGATGCCGGCGCTTTCCAGCTCGCGCATCGCATTGGTTTTTGGCGTCTTAACAGCCTTTGCCACGGCACATCCTTTCCCTCGCAGAACGACACGAAGATTAAGTATAGGGCCAATTCCGACGCATACGCCATCTCGACACACAGAAGCGCCACCGAATCGGAAGGAATCGGTGGCGCTTTTCGCATTACAACGTCTCTTTACTGCACGTCGAGCTGTGTCTGGCGCTCACGGTCGCGCTTGAGCAGCGGTGCCAAGAACTTGCCCGTGTAGCTCTGCGGGCACGCCGCAACCTGCTCCGGTGTTCCCGAAACCACGACGGTTCCTCCGCCATTGCCGCCCTCGGGACCCATATCGATCAGGCGGTCGGCAACCTTGATGACATCAAGGTTGTGCTCGATCACCAGCACCGTGTTACCCGCATCGACCAGGCGCTGCAACACGTCGAGCAGCTGGCGGACATCCTCAAAATGAAGACCGGTTGTGGGCTCGTCCAAAATGTAGAACGTCTTGCCCGTCTGGCGACGATGGAGTTCCTTGGCGAGCTTCACGCGCTGTGCCTCGCCGCCCGAAAGCGTCGTGGCGGGCTGACCCAAGCTCACGTAACCCAGGCCCACGTCATACAGAGTCTGGAGCTTGCGCTTAATCTGCGGGATATTCCCAAAGAAGGCAAGCGCCTCGGTAACGCTCATGTCGAGCACGTCCGAGATGGTCTTGCCGCGATAGGTGACCTCGAGCGTCTCGCGGTTATAGCGCTTACCGCCGCAGACCTCGCAGGGGACATAGATATCGGGGAGGAAGTGCATCTCGATCTTGATCTGACCATCGCCCTTGCACGCCTCGCAGCGACCGCCGCTTACGTTAAAGGAGAAACGTCCCGGCGAGTAGCCGCGCGCCTTCGACTCCGGCGTGCTTGCAAACAGGGCACGCAGATCATCCCATAGGCCAATATAGGTCGCAGGGTTTGATCGCGGCGTACGACCGATTGGCGACTGGTCGATATCGATCACCTTATCGATGCACTCGATACCCTCGATCTTCTTGTACGGCCCCACAGGGCGCGTCGAGCGATGGATAGCATTCGTAAGGGCGGGCGCAATCGTATCGGTGACCAGGGAGCTCTTGCCCGATCCCGACACGCCAGTTACGACCGTGAGCGTACCGAACTCAATCTTTGCGGTAACGTTTTTGAGGTTGTTGGCGCGAGCGCCCGTAATCTTAAGGCAGCCGCGACCGGGTTTGCGGCGCTCATCGGGCACGCGGATCATCCGCTTGCCGGTCAAATAGGCACCCGTCATCGAGTCAGGGCACGCCATGATATCGGTAGGCGTTCCCGCAGCGACCACGTGTCCGCCGTTAACGCCCGCACCGGGGCCCATATCGATCACGTAGTCGGCAGCGCGAATCGTATCTTCGTCGTGCTCGACGACGATAACGGTATTGCCGATATCGCGCAGGCGCTCGAGCGTCTTGATCAGGCGCTCGTTATCGCGCTGGTGAAGGCCGATCGACGGCTCGTCCAGAATGTACAGAACGCCCATGAGGCCGGCGCCGATCTGCGTTGCCAGGCGAATGCGCTGGGCCTCGCCGCCAGACAGCGTCGCAGAGGCGCGATCGAGCGTCAGATAATCGAGTCCGACATCGACCAGAAAACGCAGGCGCTCCAAAATCTCCTTGACGATGCGGCCGCCGATAAACTGCTGACGCTCGGTAAGCTCCAGGCCCTCAAAAAAAGCAAGCGACTCGCGGCACGACAGGCAGCAGACATCGTAAATGGACTTGCCGCCCACGGTGACGGCAAGCATCTCAGGACGCAGGCGGGCGCCATGACAGCTCGAGCACGGCTCCTCGCGAATGTACTTCTCCAGGCGGGCCTTGGTGTTCTCATTCGTCGTCTCGTTGTAGCGCTCGTACAGGATGTTGCGTACGCCCGAGAACTTGGTGTCCCACTGACTGCGACGCCCATCGAGCTTTTGGTAGTCGACCGAAATCTTCGTGTCTCCCATACCATCCAAAAACGCACGACGCACCCGCGGGGGCAGGTCCTCCCATGGCGTGTCGGCGCCCACCTTAAAGTGTTTGCAGACCGCGGCAAAGATTTGCGGATAGTAGTTGGAGTTGCCGAACAGGCTGCCAAAGACTCCGTCGGCAATCGACTTTGAGGGGTCTTCGATCAGTGCCTCGGCATCGACCGTCTTCTTAAAGCCCAGGCCATCGCACTCGGGACATGCACCATAGGGCGCATTAAACGAGAAATCGCGCGGCTGCAGGTCGTCGATGGAATGCCCGTGCTCCGGGCACGCCAGCGCCAGCGAATACTCCAGCAGCTCGCCCTCGGTTCCCTCGGGAGCATCGCGGTCGGGCAGCATGTACACGTTCACGTTGCCGTGCGCCAGCGCCGTCGCCTGCTCAACGGACTCGGCAATGCGACCCAGGGAATTCTCTCGAATCACGATACGGTCGACAACAACCTCGATATCGTGCTTGAACTTCTTGTCCAGATCGATGGGATCATCGAGAGAGCGCACCTCACCGTCGACGCGCACGCGGCTAAAGCCCTCCGCGCGCAGGTCCTCGAACAGCTTGGCATACTCGCCCTTGCGTCCACGAACCACCGGCGCCAGCACAAACGCGCGACGGCCCTCCCCCGCCGCCAGTACCTTATCGGCGACCTGGTCGGTCGTCTGACGCTCAATGACGCGACCGCACTCAGGACAGTGCGGCGTACCCACGCGAGCAAACAGCAGACGAAGGTAGTCATAGATCTCGGTTACGGTACCCACCGTCGAGCGCGGGTTCTTGGACGTCGTCTTCTGATCGATTGACACGGCCGGCGACAGGCCGTCAATCGAGTCCAGATCGGGCTTGTCCATCTGGCCTAAAAACTGACGCGCGTAGCTCGAAAGGCTCTCGACGTAACGACGTTGGCCCTCGGCATAGATGGTGTCAAACGCCAGCGAGCTCTTGCCCGATCCGGAAAGACCGGTTATGACCACGAGCTGGTCACGCGGAATGGAAACATCGATATTGCGCAGGTTATGCTCGCGCGCGCCGCGAATAACGATAGAAGAATCAGACATGGAAGCTCCTTGCCTCCTATAGTTTCAAATCACACTGACGATGAGTTTAGCGCACTCGACGCGCACAGATGTTCGTAATACAAGATTCGCAGACCTTTTGCGTTGTCTGACGCAAGCTACATGTTCGGCCCATGCGCTCGGATGCCGTCAATCGCCCGCCCCGCATCACGAATGACTCCCGCTCGCAAACGAGGGTACAATGACGCTCGTGTCACACCGCGGGGCTTCGGCCCCAACTTATACAAAGGAGTCATACATGGGTTGCGAGCACGCACAGGCTGCCGGCGGACAAACCGCGCCGCAGGAATTTGAAGAAAACACGCTGTCCGAGGTCAAGCGCGTTATCGCCGTGCTTTCCGGCAAGGGCGGCGTCGGCAAGTCGTTCGTCACCGGCGCCATCGCTACCGAACTTGCCCGTCACGGCCATAAGGTCGGCGTCCTCGATGCCGATATTACCGGTCCCTCCATCCCCAAGATGTTCGGCATGAGCGGACGCCACGTTCATGCCCTCGGCAACCTTATGCTGCCCGAAATCTCCGAGCACGGCGTCAAGGTTATGAGCTCTAACCTGCTGCTCCAAAACGAAACCGACCCCGTCCTCTGGCGCGGTCCGGTTATCGCGGGTGCCATCAGGCAGTTCTGGAGCGAAACCTCATGGGGCCCCATCGACTACCTGCTGGTCGACATGCCTCCGGGGACGGGCGACGTCGCCCTCACCGTCTTCCAGTCGCTGCCCGTCGATGGCATCGTCATCGTCACGAGCCCGCAGGATCTGGTCTCGATGATCGTCGCCAAGGCGGTCAACATGGCCGAGAAGATGAACGTCCCCATTCTGGGAATCGTCGAAAACATGAGCTATATCGAGTGCCCCGATTGCGGCAAGAAGATCGAAGTCTTTGGCAAGAGCAAGCTCCCCGAGGTCGCCGAGCGTTACAACCTCGAGATCCTAGGGCAGCTTCCCATCAATCCGGCACTCGCCGAGGCCTGTGATAAGGGTGAAGTCGAGACCGCGCTGCCCGAAGGCATGCTGCCCAAGGCCGTCTCTGCCGTCGAGGCCATTGCCCCGCACGAGACCGCCGAGGCCTAAGTGAACACAAACGCCTCCTATGACGTCTTGGTAATCGGCGGCGGGGCCTCGGGTCTCGCCGCCGCCATTACGGCCGCACGCGCAGGCAAAAGCGTCTGCATCGTTGAGCGCGATGTCGCCTGCGGCCTTAAGCTCCTCGCGACCGGCAACGGACGATGCAACCTTTCGAACAAATCAATTGATTTCCAGCGGTACAACCATCCCGCGTTTGTTGAGTCCGTCATGGGCGCCCAGCCCGAGCAAGAGCTCGACAGTTTCTTCTCCTCGCTGGGCATCATGACGACCTCCGAGGAGGGCCGGCTGTATCCGCGCTCCCTTCGTGCCGAATCGGTACGCGACGCGCTTCTCAACGCTTGCAATCGCCTGGGTATCACCTTGGTATGTGGAGCAAACGTTGCCTCGGCATTCAAAGCTCCCGAGGGCTGGGCACTCCAAATAGACCGTCCCGCGCGAGCACTCAAGGCAAAAAAGCACGACGACCGAAAAACGGAGGTCCGCTCGCTTCGGAAGGCGCTCGCCGACACCCCTCGCAAGAACGAGACGCTGCAGGCAAAGGCCGTAATTATCGCTACGGGCGGCAGCACTGCCGACGTCGCGAAGACGTTCAATCTTCCCCTCACACCGCAGCGCCCTGTCCTCTGCCCCGTGTCGGCATCGGTCTTCGGCGACCAGGCTGCGCTCAAGACACTGGATGGCCTGCGCGTCCGCGCCCGTCTGACGCTCGCCCGCAATCATGAGGAACTCTGGCGCGAAGACGGCGAGGTGCTCTTCCGAACCTTTGGCATCTCGGGCGTTGCCGCCTTCAACCTCTCCCGCCGTGCCCAGCACGGTGACACGATTCTGCTCGACGTTTTCCCCGACCTCTCCAAAGGCGAGCTGCTCGATATGCTCAACCAGCGAGTTGAACTGCTCGGCGACTTTTCGCCCCGCGATCCCCGCTGGCTCGACGGCATGCTTGCCCCGCAGCTCTCTCACGTCGTCTGCGCCGCATTCGAACGGTGCCATCCCGGCTCACATGATGTCGTCCATCTCGTCTCAATCCTCAAGCACTTTAAGCTGCTCGTCGAGGGAACGACAGAGGAGCGTTCGGCCCAGGTCACGCGCGGCGGCGTGCCCATCGAGAGCGTCTCAGCTCCCAACCTCCGCGTGAGTAACACGGCAGACGCCCCACTTTACATCTGTGGCGAGGCGCTCGACATCGATGCCGATTGCGGCGGTTTCAACCTTGCGTGGGCTTGGATCTCGGGTATTCGCGCTGCAAGCAGCCTATAGCCGCGCAGTCTATAATCAAAACGCATTCGGGCCGTCTGGGACACCGGGCGGCCTCTTTCTTGCATCTAAGGAGACCTCGATGATCGAAATCACCCAAGTCCACGCGTCACTCGACGAGGCCGGCGACGAAATTGCCTGCCTTGCTATTGGCAGACGCGCCGTCAAACGAGCCCTGCGATGCGAGGATTCCCAGATTAAGGCCATCGAGCTCCATCGCAAGTCAATCGACGCCCGTAAAAAGAGAGACGTCCATTTTATTTTGAGTTTTCGAGTTGAGCTGACAAGCCCCCGACTCGAGCAGGAAGCAGTCGATAACGCTGCGGAGCGTGACCGCTCGCGCATCCGCATGGTAAACGGCGAGACGCCTTCATTCCCCTCCCCTGTCGCCAATGTTCCCAGCGAGCGTCCTATCGTCGTTGGAGCCGGGTGTGCCGGCCTCTTTGCCGCACTTACGCTCGCCGAAGCAGGCCTCAAGCCTTTGCTCATCGAACGCGGCGACCCGGCGCTTCGCCGCTCGCAGACAATCGACCTCTTCCTGAAGGAGCGTCTCCTCGACCCCGAAAGCAATATTCAATTTGGCCTGGGCGGTGCAGGGACCTTCTCGGACGGCAAGCTCAACACGGGAACCAAGAATCCTGCCCATCGACTGATTCTTGAGACCTTCGTCGAAGCGGGCTCACCTCGCGACATCCTATGGGACGCCAAGCCACACATTGGCTCCGATATCCTCCCCACCGTCGTCACCAACATCTCCCAGCGCATCGAGCAGCTCGGTGGAACTGTCCGTTATCGAACGAGGCTCGTCGATATTCGAACCGATGCATCCGGCGCCATCACCGGCATCGATGTCCAACCGCCCAAAGAAACCACAAGCGAGACAATCGCCACAAAGCACCTCATTCTTGCCTGCGGCCATTCTGCTCGCGATGTTTTTGAGCTCCTCAAGGAACATGACGTGGCCCTCGCGCAAAAGACCTTTGCCATGGGCGTACGCATCGAGCATCCGCAGCACGACATCGACCGTGCCCAATATGGCCCTTTGGCAGGGCACCCGGCACTCGGGGCAGCCCCCTACAAGCTTGTCGTCCATCTCCCCAACGATCGCAGCGTCTTCTCGTTTTGCATGTGCCCCGGCGGACAGGTTGTCGCAGCTTCTTCCGAGCAGGGCCATCTGTGTGTCAACGGGGCCAGTCTCAATGCCCGCGATGGCCGCAACGCGAATGCCGCTCTCCTCGTTAACGTCACGCCCGACGACCTTCCCGGCGATGATCCGCTTGCAGGCATTGAGCTCCAGCGCACCTGCGAGCGAGCCGCCTATCGCCTGGGCGGCTCCAACTGGAACGCGCCGGCACAGCTCGTCGGAGATTTTCTTGCGGGACGCCCCAGCACGGCGCCCGGAAAGGTTAAACCAACCTATCCACTTGGCGTGACCTGGACGGCAATCGACGAAGCCCTCCCGCAGCATGTCGTCGAATCGCTTCGTTTGGGAATCCCCTTGCTCGGCAAAAAGCTGCGCGGCTACGACCGCCCCGACGCCGTCCTCACCGGCGTTGAGACACGTTCGAGCTCGCCCGTCACCGTCACCCGCGATCGAGCATGCCACGCCGTGTCGACCCCGGGCCTTTACCCTTGCGGCGAGGGAGCCGGATATGCCGGCGGCATCATGAGTGCCGCCACCGACGGTATCCGTTGCGCTGAGGCGCTGATAGCAGACCTCTAGCACACGAACTCCCGCACCCGAATGACACAGGCCCCGAGCTCCACAGGGAACTCGGGGCCTGTTCGTTACTTCTTGAATCGTGCGCCCTGGCGCTTTCTGCCCGAAGCAAAGGTAGAGCCCTTGCGAGCCTGCGATCGCAAACGCTCGATCGTTTCGTCCTCAGATGCGCCCTCGAGCATCGCCCGAATCTGAACGACGGCATCGCGCAGACGCGCCGCCTCCTCAAAGTCCATGGCGGCGGAAGCATTACGCATGTCTTCCTCCATGGTCTCGACGATTCGCACGAGCTCGTCATGCGGCAGCCCTTCGAGCTGCTCGGCAAGTGTCTGTTCGGGCGCCACCGTCTCCGGCACGGCACCCTCGCCGTTTTCATCGGGCGTATAGAACGCGCCGTGACCCAGCGAATCGCCTTTCGAGCGCCCCTTGGAGCCCACGGTCTTCTCTGCCTCGGCGATAAAGCTCGAAATGTCATTGATGGCCTTGCGGACCGTCTTAGGTACGATACCGTGCTCTTCGTTGTAGGCCATCTGAATCTCGCGGCGGCGCTGCGTCTCCTCGATGGCTTCCTTCATCGAATCGGTTACGACGTCTGCGTACATGATGACTTCGCCGTCGGCATTACGGGCCGCGCGGCCAATCGTCTGAATCAGCGAACGGCGGTTGCGCAAAAAGCCTTCCTTGTCCGCATCGAGAATTGCCACCAGCGAGACCTCGGGAAGGTCCAGGCCCTCACGAAGCAGGTTGATGCCAACGAGAACATCAATCTTTCCCTCGCGCAGCGTACGCAGGATCTCGACACGGTCCATCGTCGCCGTATCGGAGTGCATGTAGTTGACCTTAATGCCGGCATCGAGCAGATGGTCGGTCAGGTCCTCCGCCATGCGCTTGGTCAGCGTGGTCACCAGCACGCGCTCTTTACGCGCCACGCGCTCGCGAATCTCGTCCTCAAGGTCGTCAATCTGGCCGCGAACCGGACGGACATCAATCTTGGGGTCGAGCAGACCGGTCGGACGAATAATCTGCTCAACATCGTTTTGGCTAACCCGCAGCTCATAGTCGCCCGGCGTGGCCGAAACGTAGATGAACTGGGGAATTCTCGCCTCAAACTCATCGAAACGAAGCGGGCGGTTATCGAGTGCCGAGGGCAGACGAAAACCATGCTCCACCAGCGTCACCTTACGCGAGCGGTCGCCTTCGTGCATGCCGCGGATCTGCGGCACCGTTACATGGCTCTCGTCGATGATGCAAAGCATGTCCTTAGGAAAGTAATCGATCAGGGTAAACGGCGGCTCGCCCGGTTTTCGACCGTCCAGATGACGCGAGTAGTTCTCGATACCGTTACAAAAACCCATGGTCTCGAGCATCTCGAGATCATAGTCGGTGCGCTGCTGCAGACGCTGTGCCTCGAGCAGCTTATCAGTCGCCTTGAGCTCGGCCACACGCTTCTCGCACTCTTCGCTGATTGATTTCAGAGCCGCTTTGACCTTAGGCTTCTCAGTCACGTAGTGCGAGGCCGGCCACACGGGAATGGCCTCGTACTCACGCAGCATCTCGCCGGTGACCTCGTCAATCTCGGCAATCAGCTCGACCTCGTCGCCAAAGAACTCAAACCGCAACGGATGCTCGGCATAGGGCGGATACACGTCGACGACATCACCGCGCACGCGGAAGGTGCCGCGCGCCAAATCATAGTCGTTGCGATCGTACTGAATATCAATGAGCGCATGGATAAAGTCATCGCGCTCGAGCGGCACCTTCTTGTCGACGTTCGGCGCTAAACCCGCATAGTCCTCGGGAGAGCCAATGCCATAGATACACGAGACCGATGCGACAACGACCACATCGCGTCGAGAAAGCAGCGATGCGGTGGCCTGATGGCGCAGCATCTCGACCTCTTCGTTAATCGAGGAGTCCTTCTCGATATATGTATCGCTTTGCGGCACATACGCCTCGGGCTGATAATAGTCGTAGTACGACACAAAGTAGACCACGGCGTTGTTGGGAAAGAATTCCTTGAGCTCGCTCGCAAGCTGGGCGGCGAGGGTTTTGTTGGGGGCCATGACCAGCGTTGGCTTACCGAGAGCTTCGATGGTTTTGGCCATGGTGAAGGTCTTGCCCGAACCAGTCACGCCCAGCAAAACCTGATAGCGATCTCCGTCCCTCACGCCCTGCACAAGCGACTCAATGGCCTTAGGCTGGGAACCAGCGGGCTCGTATGGAGACACGACCTCAAACGGCACCTCAGAGCCCTCAACGCCAAAACGTTTAAGCTCTCCTCCAACACGCTCAACTTCAAATTCCGCCATGGATACTCCTAACTCATATATCTGCAGTATACGCAGGCGGCAGGCATAGTCCTATACGAACCGATCAGGATAGAGGGTCTTGTAGCGAACCCAGGCATTATTGACACGAATCAGATACGCCTGTGTCTCGGGAAAGGTGATTGCATTATGAAGCGACGTGCTCTGCTGCGCCCATCCGTCGACATTGCCCATGCCGGCGTTATAGGCAGCAATGGCACTGTCAGTCGACCCGTTAAAATAGGTTAAAAGATACGAAAGGTACGCACAGCCAAATTCGATGTTCGTAGCCGGATCGTTAAGGTTGTCAGCCGAATACTTGCTACCATCGACAAGACCCTTGGCAATCATATCCTGGGCTGTCTCGGGCATCAGCTGCATCAATCCCTGAGCACCCTGATTCGACTCGGCCTCGGGATTCCAATTCGATTCAGACTTAATGACAGCACACACCAGATAGGGATCCAAATTGTGCGAAATGCTCGATTGCTTTACGTAAACCTCATAGTCAATCGGATACAACGGCTTAAAGAAGGCGGCAGGAGCATACGAGTAGACAAGCGAGATAAGGCCGAAGACGAACACGGCGGCAAGTGGTGCCACGCGATACCACGTAAAGAAACGCGTCTTAGGCATCGGGCTCCTCCTTATCCGTTACATCGCAAAAGCCATGACGAGCAAGCCACGCGTCCAGCTGTTCAAAGAGCGAGTTATCGCCTGCAGCATTATCGATGACCGTCGTAGCGATATTGCAAAGCGAAGCCTCATCGAGCTGACATGCAGAGCGTGCATCAAAATCAGAGGGTTCCATACCACGATGAATGGCACGCTCACGACGGACTTCCAAGGGAGCGCTGATGACCAGAATCTCATCAGCCAGGCCAAACGCATCCTCAAAACCAGTCGGAGCAGAGACCTCGACAACCGCAAAGGGATAACGGGGAGACGAAACCGTGCAACAGACCGGATCGAGAATCCTCATCGAAAGTTGTTCGATAAGAACCGGATGAACAATGCCATTGAGTCGCGCGACGGTGTCAGGTGAGACGAAGGCTCGAGCAGCGAGGACACTACGGCGAATGCCGCCCTCCCCGTCCAGAATGTCCCAACCGAATTCTTCCGCGAGGGTATTGACGATATCGGAGCCTGGCACATACAGCGATTTGGCAAGCTCGTCCAAATCGATAAGCATGGCGCCATGAGATTCGAGATAGCGGCAGGCAGTCGACTTACCCGAAGCAATATTGCCCAAGACAAAAACGGTAAACATCAAGTCCTCCCTAACGCCAATGGGAGTTATTATCGCGCAAATACAAAAGAAGGACTCAAAATACAGCCAAACAGTAAGACAAGCTAAACGAAGGCGAGTTCTTGTATTACAGCTCTCTATCGAACGCAAAAAAGGGGGAGGCCGCGAGGCCTCCCCCTTCTTCAAGTCATATGACGGCTCGGTGCCGTCCACCGGTCAG
>CAKUGH010000016.1 GCA_934654605.1 uncultured Collinsella sp.
TGTTTCAATCCACGCGCCCGCGTGGGGCGCGACTGTCTCCTAGCTGGACAAATACCAACTATTCGACAAAGCAATCTTACATCCAAGCCGCAACAAAGCTAACGAAGATTACGCGACCTGCGGTTCCTCAATTCTGTTGTCAAGGAACGCGCGCGAACATCGTAATAAATCAACATCACTTACCATTCGCGCGACATCGAGCTAGACAATTAGCGAAGCCTCAGGGTCATAAGGTTTCTTCGCACCAAAATGCTCCACCTTTCTTTGCCAATTCTTCCCGAGGTTATATACGCGCAGGCTATCTTTTGACTCATCAATAACAGACCGGAGCTCGCTTTTCATTTTTTCAAGCTGCCCGGAATCCACCATGCACTCAAACACGGAGCACTGAACGCGCTGACCATAGCGCAAGCATATTTTAGACACGCGCCTAAGCCGAGAGGCGCCCGATAAATCCGATGTCGAGACGTCGTAGGAAACCAAAACGTACATGGCTATCTCCAACAAAAAGCAGGATAGTCATTCATATCCCCACGCAAATAACGCGAGAGCAACTGCGCTTGGACAAACGGAAGCAGTCCAATTTTGACCTTTTCATCCAGGAAAGGATGTTTGATTTCTTCTTGCTTCCTTTTTTGCCAAGCATCCAGAACGCGCTTAAGCGCCGCATCGCTAAAGAAGCAACCTCCGCCAGCATCGAACTCAAAATCTGTCTTATTCAGTTGTCCGCGATTGAATAGCGCTACTACAAATCGGTCAATCAGAGGAGCGCGAAACTCCTCAAGCACATCAAGTGCCAGACTCGCCCTTCCCGGCCTCGGCTGATGGTAGAAACCCATCTGAGGATCAAGGCCAACGGACTCGCACGCCGTAGCTATCTCACGAGATGCCAGGGTGTAGAAAAACGATAGTGATGCATTGACGGGATCTTTTGGCGGCCTTCTATTTCTGCCAACAAATTCGACACGGACCTCTTTATCTCTAATTAACGAGGGAAACGAATCGAAATAGCCGTGGGCGGCATCCCCTTCCACACCTAGCAGTTCCTCACGCGACGCTACAGAGCCCAGCGTTTCCAATCCATTGGAAAACGTATCAATCGCATTTGAGAGACCATCTCCGTTCTCGGGGTGCTCTCGCTTATGTCGCAGCAATACCGCGCGTGAATTATAAAACTTCGCCGCCATGAATCGTTTAGCCAGCACGAGCGATCGGGTCGGGTCCGCCGCCACCTCATATTGAGCTTTTCTCAAAAGCACGTTCCCCGACACCGGACCCTCAACTCGGGCGGCGAATCTCCCCTTCTCATCGAGAACAGACACCGAGATGCCCCTCGCGGCACACGCATACAAAAGTGGAGCACTCGCACCCGCATAGTTAAATAGAACAACGCCCTCGAGCAGATGAAGAGGAACCCTTAACACGTCCTTGCCGTCAACTCGAACACATGCGTTGTCGTCCTTCTTGCAGACATAGGCATCCTTGTTCGTAACGTAAAGCGTGTTGAGCAGCTTTTTCATCTTCCGTTCCCCTCACAACTCCAGACCCATCCGCTTCAAATAGTCACGAGCGTCAACGCCGCAGATATCTGGAAGGCATTTATCCACCAAAGAGCACCTTCGGCACTTATGGCTTCTAAGCGGCAGCGGGGTTTTCCGTTGCTCAAACAACGAGCGCATTCTTTGGCACAGCTGTTTGACTCTTTGCTTTAAAGCGAAATCAATGTCAACTTTTTCTCTTCGTCGTGTTTCACCATAGAACAGATACCCCTCATCGATTGAAAGGCCCAGCATTTCCTCGAGGCACATTGCCTGTGCCGCCACTTGGATCCGGTCCCAATCTTCGATTTTTGGCTTACCTACCTTGTATTCAACCGGACGAACAGGACCGCCTTCAGCACCGAGCCTGTATTCGACAATATCGGCTATGCCATAGATTCTTAAAGAATGGCTAACAAGCCTGACCCTTCGCTCGCAACGAAAACCCCGCAGCGTTGAATATCCCTTAGTGTCAGCACGAGCGTGAAACAGATCCCCTCGAACCGTATCGAAGCTATCAGACCACTCCTGCTCAAGATGGATCAGAGCCCACTGACGCTCACAGTATGCAATATGCTGTAGCCCAGAAAGCGCCAGCAGGTCATCATCACCAAACATAGTTATGCTCGCGGGGGAATATACTCAATAATGTCTGCCGTAACCCCCTCGGGCATTTCTCCGACTTCAATCTGATAGTCGGCATAAGAGCGGGCTTCCTGGCCCTCAGGAATCACACGCTTGGCCTTAACGGCATCAAACAACACATGGGCCGGCGCGTTGCCAAGCTTGCTCTCGTGCTTAAATACGATGAGCTTACGGGAAGACATAAGCCCTCGTGCCGCGCTGTGATCGTTCTCGAACATATTCATGAGGGCCTCAAACAGCAAGTCGAGGTCGTCTTGATCAAACCCGGTCTTTTCGGCCAATGACGCCGAGACAAATCCGTCCATGCGATACAAACCATACGGAATGTACTGCTTGCGTCCCATCGTCCTTTCCTTCTCGGCATCTTTTGCATTGGTGACCGCCATACGCGTGATGCTCATTTCGAGCGGAAGGACTGGATCAACCGACTCGGCAAAACAAAACTGCACCGGCCCTCGCACTTGACCGCAGTTAACCTCTGTCGTCATTACAGCTCCAAACGTACGAATGTCATAAAAGTTGTCCGTCATGAACTGTGTCACTTTGAGCCGGTCTTCCATCGCCTTGGGCAATTTCTTGGATTGCGGCTTCATATCGTTATGCTGGTAGGCGAGCTCATTTTGCTCGTTAAGGACCGCGCCCTCTTTCACATAGACATAAAAGCGATGTTCTCCAGAGACCGACCAATCCTCACCTTGATCAGCAACCAGTTCGACATAGTTGCGAATCTTGCGCTTGATGCACACATCCGAAACTATGCCCCTGCTGGTCTCCGGATCAAGACGAGGAAGATTTCCTGCATCGGGATCGCCATTAGGATTGCCGTTTTTCACGTCGAAGAAAAGCGTGAACTCATAGCGATTCTTGATTGGCTCTGACATGGATTGTTCCTTTCCTCTAAAGATAACGTTGCACTATTCCTCAACCGATGAAACCGCTTCGTGCTCTTTGGGCTCCTTGCGCTCAAAACTGCTCTGCCTCTGCTGGTAATAGCCGATAAAAAAGGCTCCTTGGTCATTCATGCCAAGCGTCCGTGGAAACAATCCATCGTTGCCGTTCAATTTGCCAACAATCTCATCAAGATCTTTTTGAATGCCCACGGCCATACCTCGCTTTCCGGGCATTTTTTCGATTTTTGAAAGATGGTTTTGACAATTGGCCAGCAGCCGCGGAAAAACACGCGTCGGCGTTGTCGATGCTGCCCCAATGTACTTATCGCGAACGGTTGCATTGACGCCATCCCCCAAAGCGACTCGTTGCGCCCGCTCAACAACGGCAAATAATCTACCGAGCACGTAACCCTGGTTAGCGTTTTCCTTATCAAGTGACACCGTGTACTCCTTTTCTCCTGCCGCGCTTTTCTTTCTAATTTGTCGGTTAAGACAGCCCTTAAGCAATGCTGCTCGCTGTCCCATATCCCAACGGTTTCTCGATGCGTGGTCTGCCCTCATACGCGTTAGCACAGAAGCTTGTAAAGCCCTAGGGAAGAGACTTCCGCCCAGCATTGCGTCAAAACAGCCATGCAACAATGTCGAAGGGATGGCCGCGCCCTCCCCCAGTGGTGCTATTTGTCGAAGCAGGTTTTTTAGCGAGGCGGGCTTAACATCGACCATCTCGATATCGTTCAAATACTGAATTAGGTTTTCGGCGAGTTTTCCATAGAATTCAACCTTGAAATACCTAATCGATAGTCGCGCTGCGTTTGGTGCCACACCGACCATATAAAACTTTGTCGACGGCACAGAAGGCATCGGAGCATATCCCTGACGTATCGACCGGAGATCTCCGCGCACTTGGTCAAGTGTCCGTGCGTCCTCAGCACGCGATCCGTTGCGTTCTTGTTTAAAGCCCAAAAGCGCAGTTATCACACCAGTCGGCCGCAGTGTTGGCCCATCAGTCCAACAGATAAAGAGTGTGTCACCGATGCTCACTCGATGGCTATCATCTTTTGAAAGATACCTAAGCGCAGTTCCCGACTTAAATGCCGCAGTCTCTGAAATCGAAGCGTTATAGGTGCCGCGCTTCCCATAAGACTCAAAAGCCGAGCAATTAAAGGACACCAAGCTCGCTCCCGCAGACTGAGCGCCGGGAAACCCCGTAACTTGAGGATACAATCTGGCGATGAAACCATGCTCTCCCGTAATGGCACACTGTCCTTTGATCGCGTCCGCGCTTGCCGTCGCAGCTCTATACAGGTCCCATAAACGCGCTATATCTGGCATTTCATGAATAAGCTTGTTTTCTGGCGCATATTCAAAAACAACAAAAGTGCTTGCAATTACACCGGCATCATCGCTCGACAACTCATACGCCTGAGGCCCCCGATCAAAGAAAGCGAGCATCGCTCGTGCTGCGGGATTATTAGACTCCGCAAGCACCTTTTTATGCAATGCGGCAGAGGCGCTAAACTTTTCCTCGCCTCTCGTCTTGCCCAGGCAAAACAAATAACAGCCGTTATCACACAGAAAAAACGGTTGAATTCCCGAGGTCCTTGATGCATGTTCGGGCACAATCCGTTTAACAAACCGCCTTTGTTCCTTGCCTTCTCCGACTACATACGGAATTACGCCCGTCGTACGTCCACTGTCATCAATTCGAATACGATACGAAACGTTTTCGACACTCCATCCCATCCCTGGAATCTTGATTTCCGGATCAGCAGCCAATCGATCATAAAGATTAGCCAGTTCTTGCAGAATCATCGCTTCACCTCCTGCCGTGAAGTATCGATGACGCCATTTTTCATAACAGCCCGATAGAACATCGGCTCCATGCTGTTTTTAAAATCGATGTCATACAGCATGAATCCCAGGTCGAACCGGTCAATGTCTTGGTAGTACGACTCGACAGATCCGTCTTCGACAAGCGACACCGTAGCCGGAAACTCTCTGCATCCCAAATAGGGCTGATTGAAACACTGTCCCTTTCGAAGCCTTCGCAACGCAATGTTGTAGTGTTTTTCGGGCGTGTCAGATTCACCCGCTCGCGCTGTCATTTCAAAATGGGCCGTGACGATATACGCAACATCCTTGAGATACATGGTGGCCCGCTGCTGGCGATCAGCCATTACGTCTACATATACAGGCACGTTTTTTGAATAGGCAGCCTTTGCGTTTTGATAACTCAGCTTGCTCGCCAGTTCATTACGCCTAAATGTGTCAAAACGTATTTCGTTCACGACCTGGATACTGTCAATCTTCCAAGCGATTGCCGGCTTCCAATAGACAGCCTCAAGTATTCCTCGTGCAGCAGACGGCGTTATGACGTCATAGCTTACGCGCTCAGTCTTCATCTCGGGGCGCGTAAAACATGCTCGATCTCCACTAATAAGCACCTTGATTCCAAATCCCATTTTTGTCCTCCCTTCGATCCTCTAGCCAACGAGCGTCAAGAGCTCCTCCTCTCCAAATCGATAACCCACCTTGTCGTCGTAGACGATCCGGCATCCATCACAAGCATTAAGAATCTTGAACGGCGCCAATTCTTCGATATATCCCGCTTGCTCAAGATCTCTAATCTCCCTTTCTCTCAGACTCAAGCTGAATCGTTGGGCGGGCCGTGCCAATGCACCCGGCTCGAGTACATTTAGCATGTCTTGATATAGTCTTTCCGCTTCGTCGCCCCAGCGCACAAATACAGGAAGAGACTCATCTGGCATGAACCGGTATTTCTCTGCGATTGTTGCAAACGGCATTATTTCTAACGATGATTCCAAATCTGCATTGCAACAAATCATGCTCAAGATTTGATAAGCATCCAGTTCCTCATCACTCGAGTAGCGCATCTTAAAGAACGGCTCTATGGCACCGGAATCAATGACTCCGTCCCTCTCCCGAAGAATCGCCCGCGTAGTCTCCCTTTGCTTTGCAAGCCAGGAGGTTGTTCCGAATAGTGTTCCATCTTCTTTTAAGCACTCGAAGATATAGACAGGAGCCGGCTCTTTAATCGACCCCTCGCGATTGCATCGCCCCGCAGCCTGGAACAGAGAATCAACTCCCGCAAGCTCGCGGTAAACAACCGGAAAGTCAATATCGACTCCCGCTTCGATAAGCTGCGTGGACATCACATGACACGGTCTATTCGCTGCCAGCAGCGCCTTTATTTTTTTAAGATCGCGCATGCGATGATCAGGTGTCTTGTTTGTCGACAGGCAGAAACACGACTCCCCCGCGACACCACCCTCAAGACGCTGTGCCACACCACGATAAAGTTCCCGAGCCTCCGTCTTGTTTCCGACAATACAGAGCGCCTGTTTTTCAGAAGCAAGCCGATCGCACAGCTGGTCCATAGTCAATATCCCGAGATTATTAAAGTATGTTCTATCGCCGAACACCTCATTAAAGCCAGCTCTGTCTGTAACGATCTCTTGGGGAGTTTCTTTAAAAGGCCAGACATCTTTGAAGTACGGCTGCGTTGCCGTACAGAGCACACAAGTTACGCCACAAGAACGAACAAGCATTTCAAGCATCGCCAGCGTCGGCTTGAGCACTCCATCGGGAAGTGACTGCGCTTCGTCGAGGACCAGGACGCTCTTTGCGATATTGTGCACTTTCCTGCTCTTGCCGGGTTTATTTGAAAATAGAGATTCAAACAGCTGGACATTCGTCGTAACAATGATGGGCGCATCCCAGTTTTGTGTTGCAAGCTTTTCGTGCTGAGCGCGTTCTGGATCAACAGCCTCGAAATCGTAATTTGAATGGTGCTCTAGTACATTCTGGGCGCCAAAAACATCACGCAGCACATCTGCTGTCTGTTCAATTAGGTTTGTATACGGAAGCGCAATGACGATGCGTTGCAGACCGTGCCTCTTGGCGTGCGCAAGCGCAAAACCCACAACCGAGAGAGTCTTTCCTCCCCCAGTAGGAACCCGAAGCGTATAGAACCCCTGCGGGCTTTTCGCTGCCACCATGCATTGATTTCGAACGGAGCCACGACAGGCATTGAGTTCATTGTTCTCCGCTGCACCGCAAAGACGTGCCATGTACGAATCGTACTTTGTAAGCAGTCCATCCATGGAATCAACCGTGGCCGATCGCAGATGTGAATTGTCGGGTGCCATGAACCGCTCTGTATCGAGATAATCAGCATCGACAAGACAGGAAAACAGGATCTTCGTTAGTAAATAAGCTTGGAATTGCCCCTCTTTGTCAATCTCGCCAGAATCCGACAAACCACGCTGAATGAATTCAATTAATTCCCTCGATAGTTTTCCGGCACTTTTTCCTAGCTGGTTACGCATATTCCGAACAACAGTGGCGTCGGTAGCGTCCAGCAGATCTGTTTTCTTTAATTTCGACCTTAGGGAAGACAATCCCGGCTCGCTCGTAAGCCCATTGGATAGGCCGGAATGGTGGCCCGCCACAGCGTAAGCAAGGGGGTAGCCAACCTCACACAACTTCCCATACGCTACGATGGCACCCACAGACGAATGATCGACCTTGGCCGGTGAGCCTTCAAGGCGTAGCTGAAACGCCTGGCAGGCCTTCCCCGCATCATGTAAGGCTCCAACCGCAATCCCCAGCTGTTCAGCGCCAACAGCATCCGCGAAAAAGCCACTTAGCTTCGATACGTTTGAAAGATGCTCTTTAAGCGTTTGCCATTCGCTTTTTTCAGCACCATCAATACTATGAGCATAGTAGACGTCCATTGCCACCTCCAATGAATTCGAGGATACATGGTTGTGCGGACATCTTTTTCAATCAGTATAAACTTCAAGTTATATTAAATCGAAATGAGCCCGGTGAACGGTCAATTCACCGGGCTGAGCGATTCCAGCTGCTCATAATAAAACTTGTTTCAATCCACACCGCGCAAGCGATGACAACACAAGCGACTTATACCGGAAACGCCTGCCTAATAGTATACAGAGCAACACAAAGCCCCGTGCGTTCCAGATTTAGCCTGTGGAAGCCCCCGAGTTTGCTGTCACTGAGGTTCATACGCGATTCGGGAGAGCCGCCCAACCGTCATGATAAAACTTGTTTCTTTATCTCAATCTGCAACAGTTAGGCAGACATATTCCTCCCCGCAGTTACAGATTGAGATAAACGGACCGACCCTCGACCTTCTGTCTTGATCTGTAACAGTTGGAAGCGAATTACCCACCGTGGTGTTACAGATTGAGACAAACCGAAAACGGAATGGCCGCTGACCCGACGGCACACCACCTAAAAAGAAACGGGCCCTGTCCCACAAAAGGGAACAGAGCCCGAAACTCTCATGGAGCCAGTGACAGGAATCGAACCCGCAACCCACTGATTACAAATCAGTTGCGCTACCGTTGCGCCACACTGGCACACTTGGCGCTTTCGCGCGAAGCCAGTTAAGAATAATGGAATTGAGAACGAGGCGCAACAGGCCTGCACAGCGTTATGCAAATATGCAAAATCCAGCAGCGATCTGGCGCCAAACCCGTTCATTTCAGCCAGTTCGTCCTCAATCTTAAAACTATTCGTCAGAACGAATAGTTTTAATTACAATGGAATAGATAAAACTATTCGTTCTGACGAAGGGTTTCGCGATGCTGACCACAAAGGAAGCTGCTGAGTTGCTCGACATCACCCCGCGCAGAGTTCAGGAGCTCATAAAAAGCGGAGCACTTGAGGCACGTAAGGCTTCTGGTGTGTGGCTCATCGACAAAGACAGCGTCAACGCACGACTCCGCTCCGCAACCAAAAGAGGGGGACGGCCTCGTCGTGGACATGGGAAAAGCGAGATCGCATTCACCCTCATGAACCGCACGCACGAAGTGGCCCAGCTGGTCTACAGCAGATCACGGAAAGACTTCACCCACATCGGCGCCGACGTCGATCATGCCCACGCCCCTATTGGAGTTTTTGCTCCCAGCAAACCTGTATCGCTCGACTCCTTCCGCATCTGGTGGCGCGGCCGCGGTATCCCGCTCGCACGCATTGGGCTAGCCTCCCTGCTTGCAGAAGCCGCAGTCGATGTTCCCGATGAACTCGTACAGCGAAATCTTGGCCTCTCCTTATCCGACCAGTATTGGATTAGGCCCCAAGACTCCGGTCTCGCGTGGGAAGATATCAATTTCTTCAATAATGCTTTTGAGGACGTCTCTCTCAGCATCGCGCCCTTCGCCCCAGAGGGCAAGGCGGCTGCCGCAAAGCCCGACAACACCTCGGACGGCAATCTTCAAAAGTACTGGACATGCGAGGGTGACCGTCGAATCCTCCACAAGGCAGGTGCGCATCTAAACCAGGAACCCTATAACGAGATGGTGGCGACCGCACTTCACCGTCGCATCCTAAACGCTTGCGATTATGTACCCTATTCGCTCGAAGGCGCAGGTACTTCTGCCTTGAGCACATGCAATGTCTTCTTAACTGACGAAGAAGAATATGTCCCTGCGTTCTATGTAAACCAGCATGCAAATACAGACGAGCGACTAACCGATTACGAACGGTATGTAGCAAACTGCGAGGAGCTTGGAGCGACAGATATAAAAGACGCCCTTGACCGCATGATTGTATGCGATGACATCATTGCCAACTATGATCGCCATTGGCGCAACTTTGGTCTCGTGCGAAACGTCAACTCACTGGTCTGTAGACCAGCCCCCATCTTCGATTCGGGTTCATCACTCTGGTGCAACATATCACTAGAGGAGCTTAGAGCGGGAGAGCACAGTTTTACCAGTGCACAATTTCATTCAAGCCCCGCCAAACAAATGTTGCTCGTCGAAGACATGGGCTGGTTTGACGGCGACAAACTCGAAGGCTTCGTTGACGAGGCAATCGAGACTCTGTCCAGAAACGACGCGCTCACGGCAAGGCTGCCTTATCTAAAAGAGGCGCTTACATGGCGCCTCCGTAGAATGATCGACATCGCTGAATGGAGTTAGCGAGACAGCGTCGCACCGTCAGCTCCCCTACCTCCCGCGAAGGGCCTTGAGCTTGGCCAGGGCCTCGGGGCTCAGGCGGCTGCCCAGAGTCATCTTGATCTGCGGAGCTTCCTCTGCCTCGTGAACGTCGTTGTCGATCTGTTTGATCTCGTCCACCAGCATGCGGCTCGAGATGCGCGTAACGCCCTTGCCCATGACGACGGCCTGAATCGTGCCGTCGCTCGACACCACGGAGCACGCGCGGCCTTCCTCGCGCGCCTCGATGCAGAGCTTCTGCACCACGGTATCGGCCGATACGCCCGTCGGCGAGAACTCGATGCGCACGCCGCGGGCAGGCAGATTAGGGCGCTCGCTGGAGATGTTTCCCGCACCGTCGAACACGATCACGGCCTCGTAGCGGCCCTGGGCAAACGCCGCAACATCGTTGATGAGTGCGGTGCGCGCCATATCGTGGACGTCGCTGGAATACGGATCGTCGGAATGGTCGTACACGAGCTTTTCGTAGCGCGGCGTGCAGTGAATCACGTTGTAGCCGTCGACCACCAGCAGCTCGGGCTTATTGGAGTGCACCGTCGAGACCGGATCGGCGATGGCCTGCGCAAACGCATTGCCGCCCACGCCATAGGTCGCGGCCGAAACAATCGGCTTGGCCGAGCCCTCGCCAAAGCGCTTGGCCTTGGACTTGGCGCGGTTCTTCTTGGACATGCGCTACTCCTCCCCCATGAGCTCGCCGGCATTGCGGCGCAGCCACTCAAAGCACAGCGCGGTGGTCGCCTGGGCCACGTTGAGACTCTCGGTCATGCCGCGCTGGGGAAGCTTGGTCAAAAAGTCGCATTTCTCGAGCACCAGGCGCGAGATGCCGTCGCCCTCGGAGCCCATGACGAGCGCCACGCGGCCCTCGAAGGGAGCATCCCAGCAGCTGCCCTCGGCGTGCTCGGAAGCGCCACCCACCCAAAAGCCGGCGGCCTTGAGATCATCGAGCGCACGGGCAATGTTGGGCACCTGTGCGATGGGCAGATGCATGACGGCGCCGGCAGAAGTCTTGTAGCTGCCCACGGTCACGCCGGCGGCGCGCTTGTTGGCAATGATGACGCCCGCGGCGCCCACGACCTCGGCAGAGCGCACGATGGCGCCAAAGTTGCCGTCGTCGGTCACATGGTCGAGCACGACGACGAGCGCCGGTCCGTCACCCGCGCGATCGAGGATATCGGCGACATCAGCATAGGGGAAATTTCCCACCTCGAGCGCAATGCCCTGGTGAGCGCCATGGCTCGACAGCGCATCGAGCTGCGCGCGCGGCACATACTTAATGCGGACACCCGCGGCGTTGAGGTCGTCGACCAGGCGCGACAAGGCGGCATCGCGCTCCCCGCCCTCGGCGATGAGCGCGCACTTGACGGGAAAGCCGGTACGCAGCGCCTCGGCGGCAGCACGACGACCTTCGATAAACTCGCCCTTGGGGACCTGAACGTTGTCGCGGTTGCGATCTCGCTGCGGACGCGCAGCCTGGGCTTGGGAGCGCTCGCGCTGGCTCTTGGGAGTGGCAGCGCGGTCGTTGCGGCGAATCGGACGCGAGCCAGAAGCAGCCTGTTTGCCACCACGAGGCGCACGCTTGCGATTGTCGGCCATAAAGCGACCTCCTAAATACAACTATCAAACGAAACAAATAGACCGACCGCCCGAGGTGCGGCAGATTGCCTTGAAAGAGGAGGGCATAGACCTTGAGGTCATGCCCGACGATTGAAAGGCAAGGTGCCGTGGCTCGGGCGGTCGGGTGCTTGGGAAACCCGCGGGGATTAGAGAGATTTGATACGGGTGCCGGCGGCAGTATCCTCAATCGTCAGGCCCAAGTCCTTGAGCTGGTCGCGGATGGCGTCGGCCAGATCCCAGTTCTTGGCGGCACGGGCCTCGGCGCGAGCCTCAAGAATCTTGGCAGCAGCCTCGTCCACATCGTCGCCCGTGTAGGCAACCAGACCGGCGGCAACGCCCAGCAGGCCCAGCGGCAGCTCGACCTTGGGCTCGGGAAGCTCAACACCAAACGTATCGAGCAGCTCGGCCAGCGTGTCGGCGGCCGCCAGGGCAGCGGCCTTGTCGGCAGCGTCGCCGGCCTGCTCCAGGTACTGGTTGCACTCAGTCACAAAGCCAAAGACGGCACCCATGGCACCGGCGGTGTTAAAGTCGTCATCCATGCACTTCTTAAAGGTGGCACGGGTCTCGGCGGCCTTGGCGGCAAATGCTTCGGATGCCGCCTCATCGGCATCGGCCGTCGCATGGTTCGCGGCCCAGCGCAGATTCTCGACCGTACCGGCGATACGCGTGAGCGAGTTCTCGGCACCCTCCAGACGCTCCCAAGAAAAATCGAGCGGCGAGCGATAGCTCGTCTGCAGCATCAGCAGGCGCAGGGCGGCAGCGGAGTGCTGCTCGAGCACCTCGGCCAGCGTAAAGAAGTTGCCGAGCGACTTGGACATCTTCTCGCCGTCTACCAGCAGCATGCCCGTGTGCATCCAGGTGTTGGAGAAGCCCTGGTGCCAGGCGCAGGTGGCCTGGGCGCACTCGTTCTCGTGATGCGGGAAGGCAAGGTCGGAACCGCCGCCGTGAATGTCAATCGGGGTGCCCAGGTAGCGGTGCACCATGGCGGCGCACTCGGTGTGCCAACCAGGACGGCCCTCGCCCCAAGGGCTCGGCCAGCTGGGCTCGCCGGGCTTGGCTGCCTTCCACAGGGCAAAGTCGAGCGGGTCGTTCTTGTCCTCGTTCTCCTCGATGCGCGCACCAACCATAAGGTCATCGATGTTGCGGCCCGAGACCTGACCGTAATTGGGATCGCTGCGCACGGCAAAGTACACGTCGCCGTTATCGGCAGCATAGGCATGGCCCTGCTCGATGAGCGTCTTGATCATGGCGATCATGGGACCGATCTCTTTGGTGGCGCGGGGGCGCACATCGGGATCGAGCACGTTGGCGGCACGCATGACGCCGATGAACTTGTCGGAGAACTCCGTCGCGACCTCGGCAGCCGTACGGCCCTGCTCGTTGGCGCGCTTGATGATCTTGTCATCGACATCGGTGAGGTTCTGGGCGAACGTGACCTCGTAGCCGCTCGCGATGAGCCAGCGACGAATCACGTCAAAGCTGATAAACGTGCGGGCATTGCCGATGTGGATGTTGTCGTAGACCGTGGGGCCGCACACGTACATGCGGACCTTGCCGGACTCGATGGGCTGGAACTCTTCCTTTTTATGGGTAGCGCTGTTGTAGATACGCATTCGTTACTCCTTAACGGTTTTCTGTAGCAGGCAGACGGCCCAGGCGCCGATTCCCTCGCCCTGGCCTTCCCAACCGAGCTTTTCGGTCGTAGTGGCGGCGACGCCCACGTTTTCGACGTCAACGCCCAGGGCATGGGCAAGGTTGGCGCGCATGGCATCGCGGTGTGGGGTGATCTTGGGTTGCTGACAGGCAATGGTGCAATCGGCATCGACAAACTCAAAGCCCAGCTCGCGCGCATAGTCCATTACGCGAGCGAGCAGCACCATCGAATCGGCACCCTCGTAAGCGGGATCGGTGTCGGGGAATAGCTTGCCGATGTCTCCCCCGCGGCAGGCGCCCAGAATGGCGTCGGCCAAGGCGTGCGCGAGCACATCGGCATCCGAGTGGCCCAGCAGGCCGCGCTCGTAGGGAATGTCAACCCCGCCGATGATACATCGACGCCCCTCCACCAAACGGTGGACGTCGTAGCCGTGGCCAATGCGCAGGTTACTGAACATGGGGAAGGTCCTCTCCCTCGGCCATACGGCCAAGCAGAATCGCGGTTACGGGACGAAGGTCCTCGGGCACCGTCACTTTAAGGTTGTCGCGCGGGCTCTGAACACAACGGACGTGCCCGCCCATGCGCTCGACCAGCGATGAATCGTCGGTACCGATAAAGCCCTCGGCGATAGCAGCGGCATGGGCACGCTTCATGGCATCGACGCTAAAGATCTGCGGCGTCTGCGCGGCCCAGTAGAGCTCGCGCGGCGGCGTCTCGACGATATTATCGCCATCGACGATCTTGAGTGTGTCGATCGCGGGCTGGCCGCACACGACGCCGTCGAGCGAGCGGTCACCCACAAGCACGTCAATCGCATGATCGATGGCCTCGGTCGTGATGAGCGGACGGGCGCCGTCGTGGATGGCGACATATTCAAAACCCGCCGGCACCGCATGCACGCCGGCACGGGTGGAATCCTGGCGGGTATCGCCGGCATCGGCAAAGCTGATGGGCGTGTCATAGTCAAACGGGTCGATGGCCAGGCGGCGCATCTCGGCGCGGCGCTCGGCAGGACACACCACCACGATATGGCCGACTTTGTTGCTACGATCGAACGCGCGGATGGACCAGCTCATGAGCGGACGGCCCGCAACGTTGACAAGCTGCTTGCCGCCAGGGTTGCCAAAGCGCTGGCCGCTGCCGCCGGCAACGACCACGGCGCATACGGACGCCATTATGCGTTCCCCTGTTTGGTGCCCTTCATGCGGTACAGGGAGTCCGCAAGAATGGCAGGGTTGTTAACGCCAAAGTCGCCCAAGCGCTCCGGATCCTCGCTGATGTCGTCCATGAGTTCCTGCAGCGAGCCGTACTCGTCGACGATCTTCTCGGCCACGCCGTCGCGCACGACTGACACGCGCGAAAGCGTGCGCAGGCCCAGCGGCGTCATGACGGAGTCCTCGTCCAGGTCATCGTAACCCAGAACCGCCGCCACATGCTGTGGGTCGGACAGGTCCTTAGGCGTCATGCGAGCGAGCTCGGCGCGAATCTTCTCGGCATTAGCCTCGGAAGAGTCACTCGCGTAGTCGCGGATCATCAGGTCGTATTCGGTATCCATGCTGGAGCCGGCGAGCTGCTCGAGCTGCATTTGTACGAGCTTGCCCTGGTTGCCCAACTTGACGATGCAATCCTTAAGCTCAGTCTTTGCCTGCTGCATGATCTCGAAGCTCGAGAAAATACCGGTAATGTCGGCGAGCGTAACATAGTCGTCGAGCTCGAGAGCCGTCAGGCGCAGCAGGGAGCGATCGAGCGACTGGCGGGTGGTCTGGAGCGTAGCGACGAGCTGGTTGACGGAGCTCATGATGGTGGTGACGGGCTGAATCTCGTAGCTCTTGCCATGGACGTACACGTTGACGACGGCACGGCGGGCCGAGACCGAGATCACGATGGCGTCGGTGAGCACCGACATGCGAGCGGCGGTGCGGTGGCGCATACCCGTCTCGCTCGTAGCGAGCGAGGGATCGGGGTTGAGGTGGAAGTTGGCGCGCAGAATCTGGGTAAGGTCGCCATCGATGACGATGGCGCCGTCCATCTTGGAAAGCTCGAAAAGGCGGTTCGAGGTGAACGAAATATTGAGCGGGAAGCCGTCGTTGCCGGCAGCGAGCACGTTTTCGGTGTCGCCGACGCAGATCAGGGCGCCCAGGTGACCAGCAATGATCATATCGAGGGCGGTGCGGATCGGCTGACCAGGTGCCGTCAGGCGAATGGCCTGTTCCATACGCTTTTGCAGCTCGTTCTTATCCAAGGCATCGCTCCCATCGTATACGCTCCATAAACGTCAATAAGTTTCTCACGGTTTGACCCTGTGGCGCCCGCAAAATCCGATGCTTACAGAATGAGCGAACACAGCTGAGGGCCCCGTTCCAAATGAGCTGCTTATGTGGTAGCATCGGGATTCACATAAATGAGGGAGTAGTCGCGTGACCGGTTTCGCCTCCGGTGGCGCGGCAAGTCAACATACTGACCGAAACGGTCTGGCTTGCCTTAATGAACGAGACTCGTGGTTGTGCGCGCAACGCGTACGCCACGGGTCTTTTTTGTTGCTCCCCCACTAGAGGTACACGCGGGTTCGCCCGCAAGGAGGGAGCCAAACCATGGGACTCGCAGAGCTTGTGCTGCTCGCCATCGGGCTTTCGATGGACGCCTTTGCCGTATCCATCTGCAAGGGCCTCGGCATGAAGAAAATCAACCTTAAGGTCGCCGTGGTGCTCGGCCTGTTCTTTGGCGGCTTCCAGGCCGGCATGCCCGTGATCGGTTGGGCGCTCGGCAGTCAGTTCTTGGGGATTATCGGTCCCATCGACCACTGGATCGCCTTTATCCTGCTCGCCTTCATCGGCGGCAAGATGCTGTGGGAGGCCTTTACGGAAGACGAGGACGAAGGCGACGGCAAGGACGCCGAGAAGATCGACCTAGGCGAATACCTGATCCTGGCTATCGCCACCTCGATCGACGCTCTGGCCGTGGGCATCTCGTTTGCCGCGCTCTCAGTCGACATCGTCCCCGCCGTGTCGCTTATCGGTGTCACGACCTTCATCTTCTCCGTCGCCGGTGTGGCGATCGGCCACACCTTCGGCGCGCGCTACGAAAAGCCCGCCACCATCGTGGGCGGCGTCGTGCTCATCCTCATCGGCCTCAAGATTCTGCTGGAGCACTTGGGGATTTTGGTGCTGTAAGACACCCTTCAAAACCAAACGTTTGGGCAAGGCCTCATGCAGAGTATTGCATGAGGCCTTTTCGTGCAGAGTTTTGCATGTCATACTGATATGCAAAACTCTGCACGTTAGGATATCGCCATGGATACTCTTCCCATCACAACACCGCGCCAAGCCGGAATCTACGTGCGCCAAGCGCGTGAGGCGCAGGGAATTACCCGTGCCGCCCTCGCTAAAAAAGCCGGTGTTTCTGAGCGCCTGCTCGCATCGCTCGAGCTGGGAGACGCCACCGGCATTCGGCTCGACAAGCTGCTGGCGATTTTTAACGCTCTCGGACTGGCGCTCGCCGCTCAAGGGGATATCGACGAAGCGAAAAACGAGCAACCAGTCGACGCCCCGCATGCCGACTTACAGCCTCGTAGCACCTCCAGCCGCCATCGCGCTCAACGTCTTCACCATCGCAACCGTCGCGGCGCAGCTATTCCGGCTCTCGCAGATACACCCTTTACGTCCGATCTCTACGACAAGGCCTTCGCCGATTTCGCCATGTCCAATCTCGGAGTCTCGATTGCCGCAAACACATCTGACCAAACCAGGCCCAAAGGGAGGTAGCTAATGGCCAGTAAAACGCTTCGGACTATTATTTGCGGCGTACCCGCGGGAACGCTCACGCAAGATGACAACGGTCTTATCAGCTTTGTCTACGATCAAGACTATGACGGGCCAGCCCTATCGACAAACATACCCGTATCAAATCGCACATACGGCCAACAGGTCATGAATCCGTACTTGTTTGGCCTTCTGCCCGACAGCGAGGACCAACGAAAAGCGATTGCCGCCGAATTCGACGCCAAGCCCAATAATCCCGTTGCATTGCTCAGCCATATCGGACTCGACTGTCCGGGCGGAGTGCAGTTTTGCGCCGAAGAAGACGTCGACGCCGTTTTGCATCGCACCGGCGAATACCGCCCTATAGACGACCACGAGATTGCCCTGCGCCTCAAGTCGATCAGGGATGACCGCGAGGCATCGTGGATGGGTTTAGATGAAAGCTGGTCACTTGGAGGCAACCAGGGCAAGTTCGCGCTCGCGTTCATAAACGGCCGCTGGTGCGAATGCATGGGCTCCTCGCCCACGACGCATATTTTCAAAAATGGCGTTAACGGATTTAAACTCGAGGCTCTCAATGAGTTTGTCTGCATGAAAAGCGCCCAGCGCGTGGGTATTGCAACGGCAAACGTTGAGTATCGCTTATTTGAGGACGAGCCCGCTCTCATTGTTGAGCGCTATGACCGTGTGAAAGTCAAAGACGGAACAATCATGCGTCTGCACCAAGAAGACCTCTGTCAGGCACTTGGGGTGATGCCCGCTCAAAAGTACACGGCAGACGGCGGCCCGACCGCACGCGATATTCAAGAACTCCTCGTAAATACGAGCCACCATCAACTTAACCTGTATCTGTTTACGCAAATACTTTTCTTTAACGCCATTATCGGCGCACCGGATGCACATGCGAAAAACTATTCCCTGCTCCTTGGAAACGACGGCGCAGCCATGATGGCTCGAATGTACGATGTCGCATCGGGCTTGGCGTATGAGCGCATGCGACGTCGGGCACGCCTTGCCATGAGCGTTGGCGGCGAGAATCGCGTGGGACGCATCGGACCTAATGCGATTCGCCGCTATCACGGTATGGGCGACCCCGCGTTTGAAGCTGCACTCACCGATGCCGGGCTAACCGAGAAGTTTTGCTTTGCGACCATGATGGACCTCGCCTACGAGGTGCCCATTTGCATGGAAGAGGTCATGGACGAATACGCCGATCTGCCTGGCATGACGGACCTGCGCGAGCATATGCTCGGCCCTGTCCGCGAAAACTGCCAGCGCACCCTCGAGCTTATCAGGGCAGATATGGACTAGACGCCAGACAATTTCCCATTTCTCAAACAAAAGAGAGGGGGCACCCGTCGCAAAAGACCGGGTGCCCCTCTCGTAATGTCATTTGCAATCCAACAGCATAGGTTTTGGATCGCCGTTAGCGTGTCCTTTACGCAGCAAGGCGCTTGAGGACGTCGATGAGCAGCTCGTAGAAGCGCTCGGAAGAGGCGAGCTCCATGCTCTCGTCCGGGGTGTGGACGTCGGAGAGCGTCGGGCCCACGGCGATGGCGTCCAGGCCATGCAGGGCCTCGGCGAACAGACCGCACTCAAGACCGGCGTGGATGGACTCGATGCGCAGCTCGGAGCCAAAGAGCTCGCGATAGCTCTCGACGAAGATATCGCGGATCGGCGAATGCTCGGCATAGCTCCAGCCGGGGTACTCGAACTCGAACTTGGCGTCGAAGCCCAGGACATCGGCCAGCGTCTGCAGACGATCCTTGAACTCGTTCTGCAGCGAGGTGATCGAGGAGCGCGGGGACAGCATAATCTTGACCTGGTCATCGGAGGTAGCGACCACGCCGATGTTGGAGGAAACCTCGACGGAGCCGTCGGTGGCAACGTTGCGGCGGATCACACCGTTGGGAGCAAGACGCAGCGCGCGAATAAGGGCGAGCGCGGACTTCTCGTCCATGGCCTCGACCTCGGCGTCGTCGGTAATCTCAACGGTGCAGGTAAAGCCGGGGTCGAATACCTCGAGCTCGGCGGTGACGTCGGCGATGATGCCGCGGGCGATCTCGGCCGCGGCCTCGGCGGCAGCGTGATCGGCGTAAACCAGCTCGGCCTTGCACTCACGGTTGATGGCGTTGTCCTTAGTGCCGCCGTTAAAGCTAACGATGGCAGGCTCGCCGGCGACCATCAGACGGTCGATGATGCGGGCCATGATGAGGTTGCCGTTGCCGCGCTCCAGGTGGATATCGCTGCCGGAGTGACCGCCCAACAGGCCGGAGATCTCGAGCGTAAGAGTGCTGCCAGTCTTGTGCTCGCGCACGATCGGGCAGGTGTAGGTAACGACGACGCCGCCGGCGCAGCTAACGGTGGCCACGCCCTCCTCCTCGGAGTCAAGGTTGATCATGGTACGGGCGCTGATCTGGGACTTGTCGAGCGTCTCGGCACCAACCAGGCCAGACTCCTCGTCGGTGGTGAACACGCACTCGAGAGCCGGGTGAACGATGGAGTCGTCGTTGAGCACAGTAAGCATCAGCGCGACGGCGATGCCGTTGTCGGCGCCCAGAGTGGTGCCGTTGGCGGTGAGGACGCCGTCCTTGACGACCAGGTCGATACCGTCGGTCGTAAAGTCGTGCTCGACGGAGCCCAGTTTGTCACACACCATGTCGATGTGGCCCTGGAGCATCACGGTCGGGGCGCTCTCGGCACCGACAGAAGCGGGCTTGCGAATGATGACGTTGTAGACCTCGTCCTGATACACGTCGAGGCCACGCTCCTTGGCAAACGCGACCAGGAAATCGCTGATGCCCTTCTCGTTGCCAGACTCGCGGGGGATCGCACTGATCTCCTCAAAGTAATGGAACAGCTGGGCGGGCTCGTAACCGGTAATCTTGTAGTCCATGGTGCCTCCTTGGCGCAACTGGTTAGACAGTAAGACATGCGACTTGTATATTCCCAGACTTTGCGTGCATAAACCAGTCGAAAACGCCGAGTGCCCTTGCATCATCGGCTAACGGCGAGGAAACGCCACTTTATCAAGATAAAGCAGGTTAGACAGGTCGCGCCGAAGGGACGTTTGACCCTTCAACCAACCTCAACGCTTGATCAACGTTTATGCATACGCCATTAGTATGTTTAATGAGATCTACTTTGATCGAAGGGGCCTTTCCAACAGAAAAAGGGCGCTCCTTTGGAACGCCCTCGTGGACACAAGGTTTTGTTACGCCCTACAGCGCGCCAGAGCCGGCTTGCATCATGCCGCCGGGGCCCGAGGTCACGCCGCCGCTCACGGGCGCGGCGTTGCCGGTGTGCGGTGCCGCCGGGGCGGTATCGCCACCGAGCGTGCCCGCCGGACGCGGTGCCGGGATCTCGCCCGTGCCGTGGCTAAAGACAAACTTGCCATCGGCCACGTCGCACAGGACGGTATCGCCCTCGCCCCACTCGCCGGCCAGAAGCTCCTCGGACAGCGGGTCCTCGATGAGCTTTTGAATAGCACGGCGCAGCGGACGCGCACCGTTGGTGAGGTCGGTGCCCTCGGCCACGATCTTGTCATAGGCCGCATCGGTAAGCTTGATGTTCATGCCGTTGGCAATCAGACGCTGACGCAGGTCGTCCACCAGCAGGTGCGCGATCTTGGTGAGATTCTCGCCTGAGAGCTTCTGGAACACCACGATGTCGTCGATGCGGTTGAGCAGCTCGGGGCGGAACAGGCGCTTGAGCTCGCCCATCGCGCGGCCGCGGATCTCACTCGAAGTGAGGCCCTGTTCGCCGGTGGTGCCAAAGCCAACGCTTGCATCCTGCGCAATCTCGCGGGCGCCCACGTTAGACGTCATGATGATCACGGTGTTGCGGAAGTCGACCGTCTTGCCCTGGCTATCGGTCAGACGACCCTCCTCCAATACCTGCAGCAGGATGTTGAAGATATCGGGGTGTGCCTTCTCGATCTCGTCGAACAGCACGACCGAGTACGGGTGGCGACGAACGGCCTTGGTGAGCTGGCCGCCCTCGTCGTGACCAACGTAACCCGGAGGGCTACCGATGAGCTTGGAGACCTCGAACTCACTGCCAAACTCGGACATGTCGAAGCTGATGAGCGCGTCCTTGCTGCCAAAGAGGTACTCGGCAAGCGTCTTGGCGAGCTCGGTCTTGCCCGTGCCGGTGGGACCCAGGAAGATAAAGCTGCCGCCGGGGCGACGCGGATCCTTGAGCGGCGAGCGGCTGCGGCGTACGGCCTTGGCGACCGCCTCGACAGCCTCATCCTGACCGATGATGCGCGTCTTGAGCACGCTTTCGGCCTGCAGCAGGCGACGACTCTCGCTCTCGGTAAGCGAGGACACCGGCACGCCCGAGGTCACGGACACGATGTCGGCAATCTGGCTCACGTCAATGGTGAGCGGGCTGGCGTCGAGCTCGGCCGTCCAGGCAGCCTTGGCCTCGGCGAGTTCAATCTCGGCAGCCTTCTGCTGCTCGGTGATCTCGGCGGCCTTGTTCATGTCGTCGCTCTCGGTGGCCTCCTGCGCGGCGGCCTTGAGCTCCTCGATGCGATGCTCGGCCTCTCGCACCGGCTCGGGTGCACGATTCGCGGCGATGCGAGCGCGGGCACCGGCCTCGTCAATGAGGTCGATGGCCTTATCGGGCAGGAAGCGATCCTGGATATAGCGGTTGGAAAGGTTCGCGGCGGCCTCGATAGCACCCTGCGTATAGCGCACATGGTGGTGCTCCTCGTAGCGTGGCTTGAGCGCGGTCAGGATCTTGACCGTGTCCTCGACGCTCGGCTCCTCGACATCGATGGTCTGGAAGCGACGCTCGAAAGCCGGGTCCTTGGTGAGGTACTTGCGGAATTCCTCGGCCGTGGTGGCGCCGATAATCTGGAAGGCACCACGCGCGAGCACGGGCTTGAGCATGGAGCTCGCATCGATGGAGCCCTCGGCAGAACCGGCACCGATGATGGTGTGCATCTCGTCGATAAACAGGATGACGTCGTCGGCTTCGGTTGCCTCCTGGATTACGTTCTTGAGGCGCTCCTCAAACTCACCGCGATACTTGGCGCCCGCCACGAGGCCCGGCAAGTCGAGCGTCCAGATGTTCTGGTTCATAAGGTTCTCGGGCACGTTGCCGGCTGCAATCTGCTGAGCCAGGCCCTCGACGATAGCCGTTTTGCCCACGCCGGGGTCGCCTAGGATAAGCGGATTGTTCTTGGTGCGGCGCGAAAGGATCTCCATCATGCGCTGGACTTCCTTTTCGCGACCGATCACGGGGTCGAGCTCGCCGTCGCGGGCCTTCTGCGTAAGGTTGGTCGCGAACTGCTTAAGCGTATCGGTGCCACTCCCCTTTTGCTGAGAGGCATCCGAGCCGCTAAAGAACGGCAGGCCCGCGCCGGGACGCCCGGCACCGGCACCGGCGAGCGGACGCTTCTTGTCCTGGTCCTTGGCGGTGAGTTTCTCGATAGCCTTTTTGATGGAGGCGGACGACACACCCAGGCGCATGAGGATGTCCATGGCCATGCCGTTGCCCTCTTCGACGATGCCGATCAGCAAGTGCTCAGTCGACACGTAGGTCTGGTTGTTCTCACGCGCCACGCGGAATGAACGCTCCATCACGCTAATGACGAGCGGCGTAAAGGCGAGCTTGGCCGCCTCGGTCTCCTCACTGGGCCCGGGAACCGTGGTCTGGACCTCTTTGAGAGTATCCATGATGTCATCGTAGGAGATATCGAGCGAACGCAGCGCCTCGGCGGCAATGCCCTCGTCCTCCTTGGCAAGCGCGAGCAGCAGGTGCTCGGTGCCCACCTTATTTGAGTGAAGATCGAGCGCCTCTTGCTTGGCCATGGACATGACCTTGCGCGCACGATCGGTAAAACGGTCTAACATGCTAGTTCCTCTTAGACGAGCTAGTTTTTTCAAACGCAAAGCGCCGCCCCGCGGCAGCGCTTTGGTCTCTTTACCCATATGGAGTATATGTTAACCGTTGGGACCTTTCCTGCCCGCAGCCGCGCGACAACGTCTACAAAAAAGGAATTGCTCGGGTCCGTTTAGCGGTTTGGTTTTGAGCTGCTATCTAGCAGGCGGGCTCGGCGTCCATGCGCTCGGCAACGTCATTGACGGTATCGGCAGTGGAAGCGTCCGGCATGTGCACGAGCTCCATGTGCGGCTCGGCAAAGACCGTGCCCATGGGGAAGGCGCGGCGGAAGACAAAGCGAGCAACCGGACCAGCCACCAGCAGGTTCCAGGGCAGGGCCATGATAAAGTTGCGCGGAATGTTGACGAGCCACATCATCGGCAGCGCCTGCAAATTGGCAAGCGGGCCGCCGGGCATATGGAACAGGCCTTCGCACGCGCCGTAAAGCGACATGATGATGACCATGGGAACGACCATGCAGGAGCTGACGGCGAGCGTCATGGCAAGCGGCGAGCTCTTACCCGGCGTGACCAGGAATTTAAAAGCGAAACCCTTGGCAAGGGGGCTGGCAACAAACCAGTCGCAGCACATGGCAAAAATGTAGGCAACGGGGAAGCCGAGCCACGCGGCGGCAACAACCTCGCCGTTGATGGCCCCATGCTGCAGGGCAACGTTGTAGATGCTCATCCAGAGCACCATGCAAAAGCACATGATAAAGGTGAACAGCAGGCTCTCTCGTTTGTTGATAGGCATAAAGGGCATGGTCCTTTCCGTGTTACGCCGCGGCACCACGCAACAAAAACGGACGGGCGAGATGGAGTTACTGGGACTTCATCTCGCCCGCCCGTGTTACGCGCGTCTGCGACTACTTATGTGGTGAAACCAGCCTAGCACGAAAACTCCGCGCTTCGTAAGCGTTGAGTTTATGAAGATGCAGGGCACCAATAATCCCCCGACCCCATAAGTTGCGGTGGAATACGAACTGTTTTGACCCTTTAAGCAGCAATTCAGTCCCTATTTCATCGCAACTCATTTGGTGCAAGGTAACCTGACCCTCTTTGCACCAATTAGCTCGTGTGGCGCCAACGAGGATCGGTGAGGGTACGCGCAACGCACAGGCCCACGGGCAGAAACGCCACGATGAGCACTGCACGCACAAACCAGCCGAGCATATTGATCGTGTCGAAGGTGCACATGTAATACATCGAGCGATATAGATACAAGCCCGGCACCATAATGACAATCGATGGCACCGTGAGGGCGATGCGTGGGTAGGTGAGCTTGATTTCGGCTAAGCTCGCGAGCAGCCCCGATACCAACGCGCCGGTAAACGCAGCCGCCTCAGGAGGCATGCCCGCACTCAGACCCAGGAAGGGAAACAGCGTCGGCGCATCGACGAGCGTAAGGCGCAAGGTATTAGACACGGCGCCGATGAGCCCTGCCGCCGCTGCCATCTTTACCGGGCTGTTGAACATAACCGAGAAGCCAAATACTCCGACAAAGCTCATCACCACACGCAAGAGTGTAAGAGCCAACGGTGAGAGCCCGAGCGGGGCAAAGTCATCCGGTGCCAGCCCTACGCACTCGGCAACCATCCAACCTACGAGGGTCGCCATCACAATAATCGACACAGCATACGAAAGACGCTCAATGCCGCTTCGCATGTCGAGCTTAGCGATGTCGAGACCTGCCGTAATGAGAGGAAAGCCAGGGATCACAAAGAGCATGGCGCCGATATAGCCTTCTTGGTGCGACATTGCCCCCGGTATGACCTGGCCAAGGCCGAGCAATGCCAGCAGATACGAGACGCAAGCGAGTGCAACGCCGATCGTCAGCGCGCTAAACTGGCCAAGGCCCTGCTTGAGAATATGGGAGCGAGCAAAGTTGCCGACACCAGCGCCCACAAATGCGCAGGCCATCTCGATAGGGCCGCCGCCGAGCAAAAAGACGAAGGCGCCGCAAGCACAGGCTGCCGCAAGGCCCTGTTGCCAGGGAGCGTAATCGGGCTTCGAGCTCTCAACGGTCTTGAGCAACTCATGGTACTCATGCACGGTAAACCGGCGCCCATACGTCTCAATTTCCCTTAAGAAGCTCTCCATCATCCAAATGCGATGGGTATTGACTCCCGTTGTGGGCAGGCTGACAACCTCGTTAAAGCAGTGGCCGCCTTCGATGCAGGCGCACTCAAACGACAGGAGACTCAGGTCGACGTGAATCGTGACGCCAAGTACGGCGGCGACGCGATTCATGGTATCGCGCACGCGCCAGGCACCTGTTCCGCTTGCCAGCATAAGCATGCCGGTGCGGCAGATGATGGATGATTTATCGGTGAGCGGCGCATCAACGGCAAGCTCATCGCCTGCCGTCACGATCTGGCGCCAGTCAGTTTTCATATGGAGCGCGCCGGCACGAACGCCGTGGTGCATGGGGGCTCTCGAAAGCAGCGAGTCAAGGCACGAAGGTTGTGGAGGCTCCGCTGATTCGCCCTCAACCTCATCAGCCTCTTCATCGACCAGATCAAAGGAATCAAGCGGCGCTGGTTCGCGACGGTCGATCAGCTCCTCGTCCTCATCATCAAAGTAATTGAACTGATCGAGCATGTCTTCTTCGATTGCGCGCTCGCTCGCGTCGTCCATACAGATGCTCCCTTCCTGCCGACTAACCCCCATCCTAGGCAGCAGCGGCTAAAGGAAACATAAAAGAGACGGTTATCGCGCATGTGGGGCATGCAATATCCGATGCACCAAACAAAGAGTGTCCCCAACGACTAGCCGTTAAAGAACGTCCCCAACGACTACAAGGAATCATTTGACAAGGAGTGTCCCAAAGTGCCGGCATAAAAGGAACGTCCCCAAGTGCCAACCAGAGCAACGCCTCAGGTAGAGGACGGACAGCGAGCGACGTCCAGAGCGAACAAGTTGACATGAAAAAGGCAAGGCATAGACCTTCTGGTCATGCCTTGCCTTTTGAATGACAAATTGTCGCTCTGGGCGGCGCGCAGCGTCAACTGGTTACGCGGTTCGTAGAACCGCGTAACCCCCTAGTACATCTTTGCGCCGGCGGGGATGGAAGCGTCGAGCTGGATCAGGTTGAGGCGCTCCTCGCCCTCCTCCTCGTGGATGGCGCTGATGAGCATGCCGCAGCTGGGGATGCCCATCATCTTGCGCGGGGGCAGGTTGGTGATGGCGAGCAGGGTCTTGCCGACCAGATCCTCGGGCTCGTAGTAATCGTGAATGCCGGAGAGGATGGTGCGATCGGTGCCGGTGCCGTCGTCGAGCGTGAAGTTCAGCAGTTTCTTGGACTTCTTGACGGCCTCACATGCCTTGACCTTGACGGCACGGAAATCGCTCTTGGAGAAGGTATCGAAGTCGACGAACTCCTCAAACAGCGGCTCAACGGCAATCTTGGAGTAGTCGAGCGTGGGCCTGAGCGGCTTGACGAAGGGGCTCGCGGTGTTGCTGGCCTCGGCAGCCTTGGCAGCAGCGGCGCCGGACTGGAAGCCCTTCTCGGGCTTCATGTGCGGGAACAGCAGCACGTCGCGGATGGAAGCCTGGTTGGTGAGCAGCATGACCACGCGGTCGATGCCGATGCCGATGCCGCCTGCGGGGGGCATGCCGTACTCGAGGGCGCGCACGTAGTCCTCGTCATACTCCATAGCCTCGTCGTCGCCGCCGGCCTTCTCGGCCATCTGGGCGGCAAAGCGCTCGGCCTGGTCGACCGGGTCGTTGAGCTCGGAGAACGCGTTGGCGTACTCGTGACCGGCGATGACCAGCTCAAAGCGATGGGTCAGGCGCGGGTCGTCCTCAAAGCGCTTGGCCAGCGGGCTAACCTCGATGGGGTAATCGCACACGAAGGTGGGGTTGACGATGGTGTCCTCGCCCAGCTCGTCATAGATCTCGGCGATGATCTTGCCGGCGGTCCACTCGGGCTTGATCTCCAGGCCCTTCTCGCGGGCGGCGGCAGCAAGCTCCTCAACCGGCGTGTCAATGGTGACCTGCTTACCGAGCACGTCGGATACGATGTCGGTCATGGGACGGCTTGCCCACTCACCAGACAGATCGATGGTCTGGCCCTGGTACTCAATGACCTCGGGGTTGCCGATAGCCTTGTTAGCCGCCTTGATGACGCCCTGGGCAAGCGCCTTCATGCCCTCGAGGTCGGAGAAGGCGCGATAGGCCTCCATCGTGGTGAACTCGGGGTTGTGGGTGAGATCCATACCCTCGTTGCGGAAGATGCGGCCGATCTCGAACACGCGCTCAAAACCGCCGACGATGCAGCGCTTGAGGTGCAGCTCGGTAGCGAT
>CAKUGH010000017.1 GCA_934654605.1 uncultured Collinsella sp.
AGGCAAGCTCCGAGAAAGACGCTGCCGTCGAGGCCAAGGGCAGCCTCGCAGCCACAAACGCCTCCCTCAACGTAAACGGTGTTGAATATGGCGTCTATGCCCACAAGGGCATCACCCTCGATCATGCAAACGTGACGGTCCGTGCAAGTAAAGGCAGATACGGTGGCGCCAGCGCCCTCTTCACCTACCAGGACGACATCGTCGTCAAGAACGGCTCCACCGTGGACGCGTTTGCGGAAGGCGAGGTTTCGGCTGCATTCTCCACCAGAAACGATCGACCCAACGAGAAGGGCGGCCACATCTACATCAGCGACTCCGTTGTCAAGGCCATAGCCCGCTATGTCGAGAACGGCGACGGCCCCATCCCCTACAGCGAAAACCAAGATGGCGAGACGAGGCGCGAACCCCAAGGCGAGAACATCGGCATCATCGCCCAGACCAGCGAGGGCGTCACACCCGCAGTCATCTCGATCATCCGCAGCAAGGTAACGGCCGAAGGAGATACAGCGGCAATCTTTGCCCGTGCCATGAGCGCTGACGGCAAGACAATCGGCACCATCAAGATTGAGAACGCCGCCACCCAGACGCCCGAAGGCGGCAAGGTCATTGACTATCGCAAGCTCCGTGACGGCATCTACGAGGCAGGCCAAGCCATCGGCACGGGCGACGCCACGGTCGACTCCCTCTATATCAAAGCAGTCGCCAAAAGCACGACCATCGCACCTCCCGAGGTAGCCAAGCCGGAAGACCCCAAGCCCGACGAGACCAAGCCCGCAGAAAGCAAGCCCGCGGAGTCCAAGCAGGACCCCAAGCCCGAGGGCGCAAAGACGACCAAGACCGTTGCGGTTGCAACCACGAAGGCCAAGGCCACCGGCGCGCTCGCAGCGACCGGCGACGCCTCGGGTGCGACCATCGTGGCAACCGTCCTTGCGGGAACAGCCGCTATCGCCGCAGGCACCATGGTGAGCCGCAAGCGCTCATAGACAGCTTTGACCTTTAACGCACGGGACGGCACCCACAGAAGTGCTAGCCTGCACACCGTTTAGCAACGCCACCGCCAAGCTCCCCTCCGGCGGTGGCGTTTTTCATTTGCGCCCGCGCGGCGCACGCGAATGTTCTTGATGCTGTCCAACCGGCATACGCTGGCGTGCGACAATGGGGGCCGTCGATATCACAACGCCGAGAGAAGCCCGTCATGGAAGCGCATCAAAAGCAGATAACCGTTTATTCGAATCATACGGAAAGCGCGCCTGTCATCTACCTTCCTGTGGTCGTGGGCGACGGCAGCGAGGTTTATGAGTGTTGCCGAGAGCTCGACTGTCCGCCATTCACCCTCGTCACCATTGGCGGGCTCGATTGGAATCGCGAGCTGAGCCCCTGGGCATGCGACGGGACTGTACGCGATGCCGAGCCCTTTGGTGGGCAGGCATCCGGATTTCTCGATGAGCTGTTGAACTGGATAATCCCAGAGGCCGAGTCGTCGCTTCCTCAGCCGCCCACCTGGCGCGGCATTGCCGGCTACTCGCTCGCGGGCCTCTTCGCGCTCTGGTCCCTCTGGCAAACCGACGCCTTTAGCCGCGCCGCAAGCGCATCGGGGTCGTTGTGGTTTCCCGACTTTGTCGATCGCGCCAGCACGGCCTCTTTTGCCGGCAACCCGCAGGCCGTCTATCTGTCACTCGGCAAAAAGGAAACCAAGACGCCCAACCGCATGATGCGGCACGTACTTGACGACACGCGCGCAATGGAAACGTTGCTCGTTGAGCGCGGCATCCTCACAACACTGGAACTCAACCCCGGCAACCACTTTGCCCAAACCGACCTGCGCATGGCGCGTGGCATCCACTGGATACTGACGCATTAAAAATGGCGCCCACGCGTGCATACGCATGGGCGCCATTTATTTTGTTTTAGCTGAACGCAGCTGCTACTCAGTAGCCTCCTCGAGCTCGGAGACATCAAACTCAAAGTCATTACCCGGCAGAATCGCATTGAGCACGATGCCCACCAGCGAACCCACAGCAAGGCCGGAAAGCGAAATCGTCACGCCGCCCAGCTCCAACATGATGGCGCCGGCGGTGCTGTACGCAATGCCGAGCGAGAGCACGAGCACCAGAGCTGCCACCAGCACGTTGCGGTTGTTCTGGAAATCAACCTGGTTCTCGATGAGGTTGCGGACGCCCACGGCGCTGATCATGCCGTAGAGCACGAGCGACACGCCGCCGATGACGCACGCCGGCATGGCGGCGATCACGGCAGCAAACTTGGGACAGAACGAAAGCACGATGGCGCAGCACGCGGCGATGCGGATCACACGCGGGTCGAACACGCGCGTCAGGGCAAGGACGCCGGTGTTCTCGCCATACGTGGTATTGGCCGGAGCGCCAAAGAGCGAAGCCAGGATCGTGGCAAGGCCGTCACCGAGCAGCGTACGATGCAGGCCAGGATCAGCGATAAAGTTGCGCTCGCAGGTAGAGCCAATGGCGGAGATATCGCCGATATGCTCGATCATGGTCGCAAAGGCCAGCGGCATGATGGTGATGATGGCCGTCGTGGCAAGGCCGCTATCGAACTGCGGACCAAAGAGTGAAAACACGGTGTTGTCCCACACAACGGGCAGACCGACCCACGGAGCGGCAGCAACACCGGAGAAGTCGACCTCGCCCAGCACAGCGGCGACAGCATAGCTCACCACGACGCCCAGCAGAATCGGCACGATCTTGACCATACCGCGGCCCCAGATATTGCAGATGACGATGACGGCCACAGCGACAACGGCAACAAGCCAGTTGGTCTGGCAGTTGGCGATGGCAGAGCTCGCCAGGATCAGGCCGATGGAAATGACGATGGGGCCAGTCACCACCGGCGGAAAGAAGCGCATAACGCGCTTGGCGCCAAACGCGCGGAAGAGCGCCGCCAGCATCGGATAGAGCAGACCGGCGCAGGCTACGCCCAGGCAAGCGTAGGGCAAAAGCTCGGCCTCACCGTTGGGTGCAATGGCGGCATAGCCCGCGATAAAGGCAAACGATGAACCCAGGAAAGCCGGCACCTTACCGCGCGACAGGAAGTGGAAGAGCAGCGTGCCTAGGCCGGCAAACAAAAGCGTCGCCGAGACCGAGAGACCGGTGAGCACGGGCACCAGCACGGTAGCGCCAAACATGGCAAATAGATGCTGCAAGCCGAGCAGGAACATACGCGGACGGCCGAGCGATGACGCATCGTAGATGGCATCGGCAACGGCGGGCGTCGAAGACTGGGACATGAGAGTCCTTTCAAAAATGGAAGGGCGTCCGGGCATAGCGGATTACCTGCCCGAACGATACGATCCGAACCATTGTACGTGATATATGCCGCCCCGCACGCACCGTCCCCGCAAACGGTACCGCTACTTCCAGACGCGCGCGGCGACGCGCTTTGCCAAGTATAAATAGCCATTTTCGTGTCCATATGGCACTAGCAGCTTTGTCCTATCGCCCATACGCTTAGTGGTGACCGCACAAGGCCACGCGAGAGATAGGAGCGACCATGACCACGTTTACGACCCCCACGCGCCATACTGATCGCACCGCAGGACTTCATTACGTTGAGTCCCCCGTACGCCAGCGCACCGTTCTTTCCTGTGGCAGCTGGCGTCGCGTGACCCGCCGCATCGTTTGCGGCCTGACCTGCGCGCTCACCGTGAGCTCGCTGCTTATGCCGAGCATCTCGTTTGCAGCTGAGTGGGTCGAGGTCGACGGCGCCCACTATACCGCCGGTGCCACAGCTGGCGACGGCAGCACGTGGGCCTGGGACGGCGCCGACGACATGACGCTCAATGGTTATAACGGCGGATACATCGCTGCCGGCGGTAAGCTCAACGTGAGCTACGAGGGCAACAATACGGTTGCCAACGAATACGGCGACGGCATTTCTGTCGAAAACGGCACCAACGAGAGCGCCGAGCTCAACATCTCCGGAACGGGCACTCTGACGGCAACCGCCGAAGGAAACGCCATTTATTCCCAAGACGATATGACGATCAGTGGAACCGGTGCCGTTACTGCCAAGAGCGGAAGCGGCGAGGGCATCGTCGCCGAAGAAACCCTCACGGTATCCAACAGCACGCTAACCGCTCAGGGATTCGGCAGCGGCATACATGCCTTCGATGGCCTGACCATTGATGCGGCGACCGTACGAGCGTATGCATACCCAGCGCGCGAAGACAGCCCCACCGCCATCTTCACCGACGAAGGCGACATCACCATTAAAAACGGCTCATTCGTTCACGCCTATGCCGAGGGTGAAAACGCTTCAGGAATCTACTCGTACAACTACGACACCGGCAGCCCCGGCGGGCGCATCTTTATCAGCGACTCGACCGTCGAGGCCATTGCCCACTACATCAACCACGATGGAGGCAACCAGCCCCTACCGCCCATCTGCAATGGCGATTTTGTCGTAGTTGACCCAGACGTGAACGCTCGTACGTATGGCATCTTCGCTCTCACCGAGGATGGCCTAACGCCTGCAACCATCTCCATCACACGCAGCCGCGTAACAGCAGAGGGCGACACCGCCGCCATCTTAGCCGTGGTGAATAGTGCAGACGGCAGCATTGCCGGAACGATCAATATCGTCGATAGCATTATCGAAACACCCAATGGTGGACGCATTTGCGACGTGCGCTTCGTTGACACCGAACCCGCCGATGCCCCCTACCAGCGCGGCCAGACGATCGGCACCGCCAATGATGTCATCACGGATCTGTACAGCGACGCCATCGCCAAGCGAGCCGTCATCGTTCCGGTGGAGACACCCCAGGCAAAGCCTGAGTCGAAGCCCAAGGTAACGACCGCCGCTGCGACCATCAAGCATGTCGACACCAAGGACGCGCTCGCGGCCACAGGCGACGCTTCCGCTATGGGCGCTGTCGCTGCCGCCATCACGGGCGTGGTAGCCATCGTCGCCGGCATCTTTACCAGCCGCAAGCGCTCGTAACTCCAAACCTCGCGCGCTCGATCAACGCGGGCGCGCACCGTCCCATGGTTAGCGGCCGCCGGACCTCCCACCGGCGGCCGCGCCTCGTTTGAACGACCCCGATTCAATTATTCGTCCAAAACAGGCGCACCCGCCCCGTCGCCTACAGCAATACAAACTGTTTCAGCGCGGCGCGACTCGTTATGCCCAGCTTGGCGTAGGTGTTCGACAGGCGATTCTTAACCGTGCCACGCGAGATGCCCATGTGAGCGGCAATCTCATCGTTGGTCCAGCCGCGACAGGCCAGCATAGCGATGGCGAACTCCGTCGTAGTCAGGCTCTCGGCAACGGTGGCGCCCGCCCCCGGATTATGCACACGACGCCAACCGCGGCTAAACCGCTCGGTAACTTTGATGATCTCCGCGAACTCCTGCGGATGGCCCTTCTTTAGACATGACTCCAACACACCCTGCAAAAGCCCGTGATGCTCGCCGACGATTTCGATCAGGCCATCGGGCTGCGCAATTCGCCACGCGCGCATAAAGTGAGCATTCGCTCGGTCAGCTTCGCGCTGGTTAATCCACCCAACGGCGGCAATCAGGTGCAAGAAGACCTCAGGAACGGGATAGCTCTCCTGCTTCATCGACAAGGCGTTCTCTGCCATGCCCACGCAGCGTCCGTAATCGCCGTCGAGGTAGGCACGGTGCGCCAGCGCATAGGTTGCAAACAGGCGCAGCCCCTCGGGTAGCAGAGATGCATATAAATCGAATTCGCCGCGTGACACCGGCGAGGGAAAATGCAGCAGCACACAGGCGCTCGCCGCAAGCAGCATATATGAAGCCTGGACGCGTGGGTCCTTTGTCGTCCTTTGACCCTTCCCTGTTTCCTTGAGATACGCAAGGCAGCGGCGCGCCGCCAATGCGCGATTCAGCGACAGATTTGCATAGGCGCACAACAGGCATGCCGAAAGACGGAGCGAAAGGTCATCCGATAGTAAGTACGGCTCTGCTAGGCGCTGTGCCTCATCGGGGCAACCGCGATAGTAGTGCGCCTCGGCACGCGCGATAACGCCATAGTCATCTTTGAGCATCACGTCGAGGGTTTTGTCGAGCGTTCCGGGCTCAAACGCCGCGCACATAAGCGGCATGGGGAAACGCCAGCTGTCGGTATATATCCGATCCACGGCGACCTCCCCTCGCATAGCGGCTCACTTTGATGGTAATGCGAGGGGGCAACGGTTAATGGGACATGTGGCTCGAAATACAGCCTCATCCTGGGACGTTCGCGGTAAATCGAGCGGCGCCAAGCCCGAACCCGGCGCTGTTCAAACAGCTAGATATGCTGGCGGATTGCGTCGATATAGGCCTGGCCGTAGCGCGTGAGTGTCGTATTCTTGCGAGTGATAATGCCAATCTCCATGTACTCGTCCACATCGAGCGGAATCGAGATAATGCCGGGGCCGTTGAGCTCGTGACTGATCACGCCTGAGCATACCGTGTAGCCGTTGAGTCCCATGGCCAGGTTGAACAGCGTCGCACGGTCGCGCACGCGGATATTCTTGCGGCGCTCAAACGTCGAGGTCAGTTCCTCGGAATAGTAAAACGAGTTATAGCTGCCCTGCTCATAGGACAAGAATGGGTAGTCCTCGAGGTCTTCGAGCGTCACGCTGGAGCGGTCAGCCAACGGGTGGTCGGCACACACAAAAACATGCGGCGTGGCGCAAAAGAGCCCTTTGAACACAAGCTCGTTAGCCGCCAGCATGCGCTCGATGACCTCTCGATTGTGCTCGGACAGGTACAGGATGCCCAGCTCGCTTTTCATATGCGCGACGTCCTCGATAATCTCGTGAGTCTGCTCCTCGCGCAGGGTAAAGTCATAGCGCGCAGCATCGAACTCACGGATCACATCGACAAACGCGTTGACGGCAAAGGAATAATGCTGGCAGCTCACACTAAAGTGCGGCACCTGCTCGGACGCGCCCTTGTACTTGCCCTCGAGCAGGTCGGCCTGGTCGAGCACCTGGCGCGCGTAGCCCAAGAAGGTCTCGCCTTCCTCGGACACAATGACACCCTTGTTGGTGCGCTCAAAGATATGCACACCCATCTCGTTTTCGAGATCGCGGATCGACGCGGTAATCGAAGGCTGCGACACAAAGAGTCGGCGCGAGGCCTCGGTGATGCTGCCGCATTCGGCAACCTTTACAACATATCTGAGCTGTTGAAGCTTCATAACGCCCTCCCTAGATGTTCGTGACGTCGAAACCCGTCGCATCCATCTGACGCATAAACGGCGGCATCTCCCCCGTCGCGGCACAGGCGGCAATCTGATGCAGGGCCCCGGCAACTGCATCGTCTGCTGCAGCGCCGATATGCCAGCATGCGGCAGCCGTGACGGCCTCGTTGGCATTGGCGACTGCAACGGAGTTGGGAACGGCATCGATCATGGGCAGATCGTTATCGGAATCACCGAATACGGCCACCTCGTCGAGCGTCAGGTCCAAAGCGCGCGCAAGCTCCAGCGCGGCGCAACCCTTGTCCCAACCTGCTGGAAGGATATCGAACAGGCGCACACGATTGTTGGGAAACACGAGTGAGAGCTCCGGTACCTCAGCGGCAACGCGCTCACGTAGCTCCGCGAGCTCCTCACGCGAGCGGGCGCTCCAGATATTCGCCTTGTATACCGGGGCATCATCGACGACGGGACGGCACGGGGCCTCCTCGCCCTTGAGCCATGCGTTGCCGCCCGACTCCATGGCGCGGCGCACGCGCTCGGGGTCGCTCGTCACGCAATAGGCATCGTTATCCCAAAAGTCGTCACCCAGGCTGTAGACCTTTAGATAGGTATCATCGGTCTCTTGCTCGAGGTAATTGGCCAGACGCATCAGGGCATCGTTGTCGGTCGCGCGCGAAGCGACCGCCTGACCGTCGACAAACATGACCTGGCCGTTGCAGAACGCACCGGTCGAAAAGCACTCGGAACGATTTTTGAACATCCAGCCCATCGCGGACGGCTGGCGACCCGAAACTGGGCCAAAGTGCAGGCCTGCCGCCTGCATGGCATGAATGCCCTCGATGGCGTAGTCGCTGGCGCCGTCATGCCCGGCTGGAATCAGCGTATCGTCCATATCGGTCAGCACAAGTTTGATCATAGAGTCCCCCAGTCATTTTCACCGTAACCATTGTAACGACCTGCCAATAAGGGACAGGTTTATTTTGGCAGGTTTTATCTGGGAAAATGCAGCACCCCTGTTGCCACCTGCCAAAATAAATCTGTCCCTTTTTGGCAGGTGCGCTAGTATAGGGAGCAACAGATTCGATGCGGGAGTGCCGGCGGTGCAAACCACAAGGCTGAGAGGGCATAGGGCCCAATCCTTTGAACCTGTCAGTTAATGCTGGCGTAGGGAGCATGCCGCCTTTACAGGAGCGCTGTCTATGCACAGCTCCCCTTTTCTATGCCAAGGAGGCATGTGCAGTGATTGATTCGGAGCAGCTTAAGCAAAATGTGGTCAAGGCCGTAGAGGAGATTCGAGCCACCAATCCGATGGCCGGCTCCATCACCAACACGGTGACGATCGACTTTGTCGCCAACGCACAGCTCGCCGTGGGCGGTTCTGCCGCCATGGTCTATCTGCCAGACGAGGGCGAGGCACTCGTTGCCGGCGGCGGCGCCATCTATCTCAACATGGGCACGCTCTTCCCCATCTACGAACAGACGATTCCCCGCGCGGCCAAGGCGGCACACGATGCCGGCAAGCCCTGGGTGCTCGATCCGGTGGGTCTGGGCATCGGTAGCCTGCGCACCCAGCTGGTAAACGAGCTCAAGCAGTACAAGCCCGCCATCGTGCGCGGCAACGCCTCCGAGATTATCGCGCTCGCCGGCCTGTGGGGTCTTGAGGGCGAGGCGGCCGATCTGAGCCGCGTGCGTGGTGTCGATACCACCGACACGGTCGACGCCGCCCGCGATGCCGCCGTGGCGCTCGCCCGCTACACCGGCGGCGCCGTAGTGGTCTCGGGCGAAGTCGACCTGATCACCGACGGCACGACCGTGGCTAAGTCCCACGGCGGCAGCCCGCTCATGTCCAAGATCACCGGCTGCGGCTGCTCGCAGGGCGGCGTGCTGGCCGTGTACGCCTGCGCTGCCGACCCGTTTACGGCAGCCATCTGCGGCACCGCCGTCTACAACGTCGCCGGCACGCGTGCCGCCGCCGTCGCGGATGCCCCGGCGAGCTTTAAGGTCGCCTTTATCGACGAGCTCTACCGCGCGACTGCCCAGGACATCGCCGACAACCAGCTCGAGCTCGAGGAGGCATAAAGCCATGTCCGAGTCCGCAGCCAATACCGGCATGAACACGCTGGTCGCCGTTGCCATCGCCCCGTGCGGTACGGGCGACGAGCTCTCCGCCGAAGTCGCCGAGGTCGTGCGCGTCATTCGCGAGAGCGGCCTTCCCAACCGCACTACCTCGATGTTCACCGAGATCGAAGGTGACTGGGACGAGGTCATGCAGGTCGTGCGCGACGCCACCTTTGTCCTGGCAAACAAGGGCATCCGCACCGAAGTTGTGCTCAAGGCAGATATTCGCCCCGGGTTTACTAACACCATGAACGGCAAGCTCGAGCGCATGGAAGCGCAGATCAAAAAGCAGGAGGAAGCATAATGAGCATCCGCGACAACCTTGATATCTCGGCCTATCTGGTGCTCGGCCCCGAAAACACGCTGGGCCGCCCTGTGGGCGATGTAGTGGCTCAGGCGCTCGACGCCGGCTTTACCTGCATCCAGGTGCGCTCCGAGGTGGCAAGCGCGCGCGAGATCATCGCGCTGGCGGACGATGCCGCGCAGGCTATCGCCCGTGCGGGCAAGACCGGTCAGGTCGCGCTGCTCATCGACGACCGTCTGGACTGCGTGCTTGCTGCACGCGAGCAGGGCATTGCCGTCGACGGCGTGCACGTGGGCCAGAGCGACATTCCCGTCGAAGTCTGCCGCAAGCTGCTGGGCCCCGACGCCATCGTGGGCCTCTCTGCCCGTTGCGAAGAAATGCTCGAGTACGTCAAGACTGCCGACATGAGCCTAGTCGACTACCTGGGCATCGGCCCACTTCACGAGACCGAGACCAAGCGCGATTGCGGGCGCGCTGCCGACGGTTCCATCATCACCAAGAGCTTTGAGGACCTGGCAGCCCTCCATGCGGCAAGCCCCGTGCCCATCGTGGTGGGCGGCGGCGTCAAGACGGCCGACCTGCCGCAGCTCAAGGCCACCGGCGTCGACGGTTTCTTTGTGGTGAGCGCCGTCTGCAGCGCTGATGACCCCTACGCTGCGGCCAAGGAGCTCGTCGACACCTGGCAGCAGGCATAAAAGCAAGCCGGGCGGTTGCCCTGCAGTCTCATATCTTCAAGAGCGGAAAGCGCATCCCAGAATGGACGTCCAAACTGGGATGCGCTTTCCATATAGAAGCTCAACGGGAAACTGCGTCCCGTTCTAAGCGCATATTCCGGGCCACAGTTTCCCAAAGGCCCTTGTTTCGGAAACTGCATCCCATTCCACGGCCGAAAAGTGAGATGCGCTTTCCGCTGAGCCTACGGCCGATGCCCTACCCTGCCAGATATGCCTCCAACGCCGGCAAAGTCGCCTCTGCATCGTGGCGACCGACCTGATAGATACGCTCAAGCTCATCGGGCTCGCGACAGAGCGACGGCACCTTTACCGATTCGCTCGGCCGCACCACAAAGATCTCGCCGGCGGCCTCACGACGCACCAGATCCTCGAGCGTGGCATTGTAGACCTCATGCCGATGCTCAAGCGCTGAAACAAATGCAGGATAGTGGCGAAACACGCGCCGCAGCATGGGCATCACGCTATTGGGCTGCTTCACAAAGCCCGCCGGCTGTGTGAGCACCACCACGTTGCGGTCATAGCCCTGCGCAAACAACCAGGCGCTGGGAATGGAATCCGCAACACCGCCATCCAGATATTTGCGTCCCCCAATGGCCACAGGGCGCGTCGCCACGGGAATCGCCGACGAGGCGCGAATCCACTCGATATCGCGCTCATCGCCATAGGGCAGATCATGATAGATCGCCTCACCCGTCTCGATATCGGTGCATACACACGTAAACCGCATGGGGCAAGCGCGATACGTCTCCAAGTCGATGGGGTCGCGCTCAAGCGGCACCTCGTGATAGGCAAAATCGGCATTGAACATGTCACCGGTTCGCAACCAGCTCGTCACGCTCGCGTAGCGCTTATCGGCACAATAGGCTTTGTTGTAGCGAATGGCGCGCCCAATCTGCCGCGATTTAAAGTTGTAGCCAAACGCCGCGCCCGCCGAGACGCCCACCATATGGTCGCAGGTCAAACCGTGCTCCATCCAAACGTCGAGCACGCCCGCCGTATACATGCCGCGGTAGCCGCCTCCCTCGAGCGCAAGCCCCACCGTGCGCGTCATATCTGGCTGTGCCATGCGACCATCTCCATCCCCGCAAATTCAAACGGGAAAAGTATACCCGTCAACATATATCGTCTCAGTCGCATTTTCATCGAACATCGCATCGTCGTGTTACCGCTTGGCAAATAATTGTCACCCATAGTATGGGCACCCCTATATAATTTTGTACTGTTGTTTATACTACTCAGCAGTTATCAACAGCGAACATTAGCCGGCAAAGTAACCCAACAACGCAGCAAGGCGGAGGCCTGGATACACGCAATACGCTGAGCAACGACGCGTGTACACAACGAGCTCGCCCGACGCAATCCGCCCCGACCTCAGAAAGCCGCTTAGAACATGGATACTGTCAGCAATTACACCGAAACGCTCGAAAAGACCATCCGTGACCTTCTTGAGCGTCAGGATGATCTGATTAGGACCGCCTTTACCGACCAGCTTACCGGACTTGGCAACCGCGGCGGCTTTGCCCGTTCCCTCGAGGAGCTCTGGGAGCAGGAACTGCCCGTGACCATGGCTTTTATCGATATTGACAACCTCAAGCACTGCAACGACGTCTTTGGGCATGACGAGGGCAACCGCTACATCTTGCAGGTAGGCCTTTATCTCAAACTGTATATGAAAGTGGACGAGGCGGCGTTTCGCATAGGCGGCGACGAGTTTGCCATCCTATCTACGATTGCGACCGAGGACGACCTCGCCGAACGTCTGGAACACTGCCGAACGGTCCTGCTCAAAAACAACGATTCCGAGATGCCTCATTCGTTTAGCTACGGAGTGGCACACGCCGACCCCGCCCTGGGCGAAGCCTCCAATCGCATGACACTCGATGCCGACCATCGCATGTACGACTACAAGCTGCGCCATGCCATGCACCTTGATCGACGCAATATCGCGCAAGTCCACGCCGACGACTTTGAAATAAGCGACCGCGTTTTCGATGCCTTTTCGATGCTCAACGAAGGCCGTTATTGCTTTATCGAGAACTTGGACAAGCATCGCACCCTTTGGTCACAAGGCGCCTTGCGCGACCTCGCTCTTCCTTCGGAGCATATCGACAACTGCCGCGATTACTGGAAAACGCGTGTCCATCCCGATGACCTTGAGGCCTATACCAGCGATATCGACCAAATCTACAACGGCTCCAAACACCGCCGCGTCATGCAGTACCGTATGCGCAATGCCGCGGGCGACTACGTCCTTTGCCGCGCTCGCGGGTTTCGTATCGACGGCGACGGAAATACCCCCTCGCTCTATGTCGGCGAGCTCGTCAACCACTCGCTTGCCGAAACCGTCGACGCCGCTACGGGCCTCGGAACGCAGCGTATGCTGATCAACGCTATCGATGCCTGCCGTCGCGACCGTTGCGAGACGGGGCTTATAGCGGTCCGCGTTCGCGGCACGGCAAAGTTCAACGAGCTCTATGGGGCCGAGGCTGTCGACAACATGCTCGCCGAATACGCAGGCCGCATGTTGTCGATCACCCGCGGCAGGAGCCGCGTCTTCCGCTCACGAAACGCCCAGTTCGTCGTTCTTAGCAACGAGTTGGACCACGAGGCATTCGAGCAACTGACCCATCATCTTAAAGAGGCCGTTTTCGCTCCTGTTCAAATCGCGGGCGATACCATTACCCCCGTCTGCCTCGTCGTTCCGGCCTTTTACGAGCGCTTAATCAATCAAGCGACCGCCGTTTTAGGCGAACTCGACCGTCGCCTTCGCACGGCCGGCGGGCTTGTTCCCAACGACAGCCTCCCCATACCCGAGGCGGAGCGCAAAAGCGCCATCGCCGAACGTATCGACTCGCTCACGGGACTCTATCGACCCAGCGAGTTTATGCGGCGCGCCAACGCATTTCTCGAGGCAAGGCGCGACGGCACCTGGTGCATCGCCACGGTCGACATGGGCCACATGCGCCTGTTTAATGAATGGCACGGCCAGGCCGAAGGCGACCGCGTACTCGCCGATGTGGGCACGGTCCTCAAGGACATCGAGAATGCCGATATGGGCGTCGCAGGGTACTGGGGCCAGGACGATTTTTGCATACTCGCCCCCTTTGAGCACGATACCGTGCATCGTATTTATGCTCGCGTGCGCGAAGCCGTGGCCAAGCACGATGACGGCGTGGGCTTTTGGCCGTCCATGGGCATCTACCCCATCAACCCCCACGAGGAAATCACCATCGACGCGCAGGCAAAGGCCATGTTTGCCAACCGACGCGCCAAAAAGGACTTTAAGGATCGCATCGCCGTCTTTAGCCCCGAGGACTACAAGCACGAGGTCGCATTTCACCATACGCTGACCGAGTTCCAGTACGCCCTCTCCAACGAGCGCATCACCTACTATCTGCAGCCTCAGGTCGACATGGAAACAGGCGAGATTATCGGCGCCGAGGCACTCACGCGCTGGATCGACAAGGACGGCTCCCTCATTCCACCTGCCACCTTTATCCCTGCGCTTGAGGAAAGCGGCTTTGTGGTGACGCTCGACAAGTACATATGGCAGGGCGTTGCCTCGTGGCTGCGGACGCGCCTCGACCAGGGGCTCCCCGTGGTTCCGATTTCCCTCAACGTATCGCGCGTGGATATCCTTGCCTGTGATGTCGCCGAGCATATGGGGGCCCTGGCCACCCAGTACAACCTGCCGCCCGAGCTCATGCGCATCGAGATTACCGAGACCGCCTATACCGGAGAGTCCGAGGCCGTGGACAGGCTGACGGCCGAGCTGCACACCCGAGGGTTCTCGACCTACATGGACGATTTTGGCACCGGCCAGTCCACGCTCGCCATGCTCAAGAGCGTCAACGTCGACGTCATTAAGCTCGACCGAACCTTTGTGCCCGCCGGAAAAGCCGACGAACGCAGCACGCAGATCGTGTCATCGATGCTGGGTATGGCGCAGTCGCTCCATCTGCCCGTTGTGATTGAAGGCGTCGAGACGGAAGGCCAGGCTCAGCTGCTGCGCCAGATGGGCGCCCGCTTCGCGCAGGGCTTCCTCTACTATCGCCCCATGCCGGCGAAAGATTTTGAGGCATTGCTCGACGGATGCGACAATGCCTGATACGTTCGCGCGCAAAACACTACCGTTTGAGGACGCGTCTGTCCCCACTGGCTAACTTATATCCCCAATCCAAACCGAATTGGGGATATGATACAGACCATTGTTTCGCCCGAGGAGGTTATCCATCATGAACGAGTCATATCGCCTGGGCGAGCAATCAATCATTGCCCATCTTCAACGACTCGCAAATGGGGTCTCGACCGCCGAGCTCGATGTTGCCGCACTGCCTACGGAGTTGCGCGCTGTCGGCGAGCAACTACAAAAGACACTCGCCATCTTGCAACAAGAACGCCAGCTGCTTGAGCGCAGCGCCTATATCGACCCGCTCACCAATCTTGGCAACCGCGGCGGACTCGACCATCATGTCGATCAACTCTGGCGCAAAGGCGACCCTTTCACCTGTGCTTATATTGACATCGATCACCTCAAGCACTGCAACGATATATTTGGCCACGCCGAGGGCAATCGCTATATTCTGAGCATCTGCCGCGCGCTCTCCGAAACCATGGAGCACGACGAATTGCTGTTCCGCATTGGCGGAGACGAGTTCGTGCTCATCTCACCCACGACAAGCGAGACGGAACTTGAACAGCGCCTGGAGCAGGTACGCACCAATCTGATCGAGGCAACCTCGGACGGCAAGGCACCCATGATCGCCAGCTTTAGCTTTGGCTGTTCGCGCGTCGACCCGCTTGCCGGCGACACGCGTCGCCAGATGACGATGGATGCCGACCGCAAGATGTATCGCTATAAACTCATGCATCGCGTGCAGCAACCAGAAGGCGACGGCGCGCCGCAACGTCCCGTTGCCGACCATCTTCCCTGCAACGACCGCGTGTTCCAGGCGATCTCCATGAGCTCCGAGACACGTTATCCGTTCATCCTCAATCTCGACACCGACGAATCGCAGTGGTCGGTCAACGCCGTGCGCGATTTTGGCCTGCCTTCCCAGCACCCCTTTAACTCGGTCGACATGTGGCTCGCTCGTGTCCACCCCGAGGACCGCGATAACGTGCGCTCCGAGCTCGACATGGTGGTAAATGGATCGTGGCACTTCCATTACATGCAGTATCGCGTGATGGATGCCACCGGAACGTACGTGCTTTGCGACTGCACGGGCTACCGTCTGGACGGCACCGATACCGAGCCTAACATGTACGTGGGCATTATCATCAACCGAAGCCTAGCGGATACGACCGATTCCGTGACTGGCTTGGGCGATGTCCACGCTCTGGTCAACGCCATCGGTGAGATGCGTCGCGTACCGCACGAGGCAGGCTTTATCGCCATTAAGATCGACGACATCGCCAAGGTCAATGCCCGCTTTGGCTTTGATGCGGGCGACCGCGTTTTGGCCGAAAGCGCCGCCTGCCTTATGGAATGCTCGCGTGGCAAGGGTCGCCTGTTCCGTTCGACGGGGCCAACGTTCGTGGCGCTTTTCGACGACCTTGATCCCAAGGAGGTTGATGAAATCGCCGACGAAATCGAGCGCTTCCTGGGTTCGCCCGTACTCATCGGGTCGCTTGAGTATCAACCGCCCATTCGCGTGGCCTCACTACATCTGGACGGCGTCGACCGACAGCCCGTTTCCATCTTGAACGAGCTCAAAGCGCTGCTTGAAGAGGCGCCGCAGGTGCCGGGTACTCGGCTGGATTAACGCCACATGTCGCGGCGCACGCCGTCGGCCTCATCGTGAGATAATCCCCTGCAGAAGTCATCAAAAGCAGAGGGAGTTTGTGATGAAGGTTCTTCTAGTTAACGGTAGCCCCAAGGCAAACGGAAACACCGCCACGGCACTCGCCGAAGTCGCCGAGCAGCTGCACGCCGAGGGCATCGATACCGAGGTTTTCCAGCTGGGCGCCAAGCCCATTCGCGACTGCATTGGCTGCGGCCAGTGCGGCAAGCTCGATTGCCGCTGCACCTTTGGCGACGACGTGGTCAACGAGCTGATTGCCGCCGCCGAGCAGGCAGACGGCTTTGTCTTTGGCTCGCCCGTCTACTACGCGCATCCCAGCGGACGCATCCTCTCGGCCCTCGACCGCGCGTTCTATGCCGGCGGCAAAGCCTTTGCGCACAAGCCCGGCGCCGCTGTCGCCGTTGCCCGCCGCGGCGGCACGTCGACCACCTTCGACGTACTCAACAAGTACTTCACCATCAACCAGATGCCCGTGGTCGCCTCCACGTACTGGAACAACGTCTTTGGTTCCATGCCGGGCGAGGCCGCCCAGGACGCCGAGGGACTGGCCACCATGCGCAATATCGGCAAAAACATGGCCTGGCTCCTGCGTTGCATCGAGGCGGGCAAGGCTGCCGGCATCGAAGCCCCCGAGGCCGATCGCGAGCGCACCAACTTCATTCGATAAGTCCGGCGGTGGTCACCTCGATGTTCGTTAGAACGGCGGAACATAATATGAATATTCAAATCTTCGGCACCAAAAAATCCTTCGATACCAAGAAGGCCCAGCGCTATTTTAAAGAGCGCCGCATTAAGGTGCAGTTTATTGACCTTAAGGAAAAGGAGATGAGCAAAGGCGAGCTCACGAGCGTGATGCAGGCGGTCGGCGGCATCGACAAGCTGCTCAACCCCAAAGCCAAGGACGAAGAGACGCTCGCGCTCATCCAGCACCTCACCCCTAGCCAGCGCTTCGACAAGTTGCTCGAGAACCAGCAGGTCTTGGCCGAACCCATCGTGCGCAATGGCAAAAAGGCGACCGTCGGCTATTGCCCCGATGTATGGGGAGCCTGGGAGTAGCCTGTGTTATTTGTCGGCGCGTGGGTATAAGAGCAGGCGTTTGGCATAAGATTCAACTGTAAGCCATGTCTAACAAAGGAGGGCACATGCCCAACAAACCCGTGAAGATCATCATGCTTACCGGATACCTCGGTGCCGGTAAGACCACGCTGCTCAACCACATCCTCGCTAACGACGGCGGCATCCGCGCCGCCGTGATCGTCAACGATATCGGCGAGATCAACGTCGACGCCAGCCTTATCGCCGACGGCGGCCTTTCCGAGACCGACGACCTCATCCCGCTCACCAACGGCTGCATCTGCTGCACGCTTTCGGATGACCTGGCCAACCAGCTGCAGGGCATCGCCGATTCGGGCAACTTCGACTACATCATCATCGAGGCATCGGGTATCTGCGAGCCTATCCCCATCGCCTACACCATCTCGAGCTTCTGCGACGAAGCCAAGGTGGGCGGCGAGCCCAAGCTCGCACTCGACAACATCGTGGCAGTAGTCGACTGCGCGCGCATGTACGACGAGTTCAACGGTGGTCGCGACCTGCTGGCAGAGGATATCGACGAGGACGACATCGAGAGCCTGCTCATCCAGCAGATTGAATTCTGCTCCACGCTGATCCTCAACAAGACCGACACCGTGACGCCCGAGCAGATCGCCGAGCTCAAGGCCATCGTGCGCAGCCTGCAGAAGGACGCCGTGATTGTCGAGGCTCAAAACGGCGAGGTTCCCATGGAGGAGCTGCTCGACACCGACCGCTTCGACTTTATGCGCGCCTACAACTCCGCCGCCTGGATCGAGGCCATGGAGCATCCCGAGGAGCACGACGACCCCGAGGTGCTGGAGTACGACATCGAGACCTTTGTGTACTCGCGTCGCAAGCCGTTTGACCTGCAGAAGTTCACCGACTTTGTTGAGCAGGAGTGGCCTGACGAGGTCATCCGCGTCAAGGGTCCGCTGTGGCAGACCGGCGATCCGGACATGTGCTACATGTTTGAGCAGGCCGGCCACCAGATGCGCCTGATGGAGAACGGCCTGTTCGTCGACTCCGCGCCCGAGGGCGAGAAGCAGAAGATCATCGACGAGAACCCCGAGATCATGCAGATTTGGGACGACGAGACGGGCGACCGCATGACGAGCCTGTGCATCATCGGCCGTCACATGGACAAGGACGCGCTCATCGCCGCCCTCGATGCCTGTCTGACCGACTGGCACCGCGCCTAGGTTTATCGAGGCGGACCCTTCCGCCCGCTACGTAACCGCCAAACCACCACGAAGGTGCCTGTCCCCTTCGTGGTGGTTTTTCGTTCTGAGCCAAGGAGATTCATGTTCAACATTGTGCTGTATGCGCCCGAGATTCCGGCCAATACGGGCAATATCGGCCGTACTTGCGTGGTTACCGGTGCCCGCCTGCATCTGGTGGAGCCGCTGGGGTTTTCACTCGACGACAAGACGGTGCGTCGTGCCGGCCTAGGCTACTGGCAAAACTTGGACGTGACGACGTATGCCGGCTGGGAGGACTTCCTTGCCCGCAATGGTCTCTCCCCCGCCGATGAGCGTCTGCACCTACTGACCAAAAAGGCGCGCCGCACCTATGCGCAGAGCACCTATCGCGACGGTGACTTTTTGGTCTTTGGCAGCGAGAGCTCGGGCATTCCCGAGGAGCTACTCGCTGCGGCGCCTGAGCGCTGCGAGCGCATCCCCATGCTGCGCGATTGCGACTCACTCGAAAACGCCGACGCCTGGGAGGCACACGAGGAATCGCTGGGGCATACCGAAGACAGCCACGAGGCCATCCTGCAGCAGGACATCTGCGGCAACTTCGTCAATCCCAACGACTACCGCATCAGCGCCCTCAACCTCTCCAACAGCGCCGCCATCGTCCTCTACGAGGCCCTCCGCCAGACAGACTTCGCCGGCATGTGACAAAGGGGGCGTTCCCTTTGTCACATTCGACCACCGTTTAGTTAAATAGAATTAATCACTTTTAACTGAAATTAACTAGAATAAAATAAAGTTAATCGGCGGTGCGGAAGGAGGGCATTGTGGAGTATCTCGAAAACCCGTTTACCCCTAGCTTTGGCGAGGTTCCCGCACATCTTGCCGGAAGACAGCAGATTATCCGCGATCTGGACCGCGCCTTCTTGAGCCGGCACGGACGCCCGGAATTGACCTCCATCTTCTCAGGGGCGAGCGGAACCGGCAAGACTGCTCTTATGTCGGCACTCGCGACGAGGGCCGAATCCCATGGCTGGGTTGCCGTAAAGACAACCGCGCTTCCAGGAATGCTTGAGGAAATTGAGCTCGGAGCAAAACGGGCAGCGGCTCATCTCATTGATCTTCCGACCGATTTTGAAATTACCGGTCTTGGCATCGCGCCTCTCGGCAGCATCGAGGTCAATCACGCCCATGAGGTCTCGACCTGGCGTTACCGCATGAGTGACATCATCGACCAGCTCAATGAGGCCGACACCGGGCTTCTCATCACGGTTGATGAAGTCGATCCAACGCTCGACGAGATGATTCAACTCGCAGCCACCTATCAACACTTTGTGACCGACGGAAAGCGCGTTGCCCTGCTCATGGCGGGACTTCCCAACAACGTCTCGACGCTGTTGAGCCATAAGACGGTCTCGTTTCTTCGCCGCGCTCAGCAATATCATCTGGGGCGAATCGCCGACCATGATGTGCGCGAAGCCCTGATCCGAACGATTCAGGAAAACGACCGCGTGGCGAATGCCGAGGGAATCGACAAGGCTGTTCGCTCGATTTCGGGCTTCCCCTTTCTATTGCAGCTTGTGGGTTACCGCGCCTGGGATCTCACAAGCAACTCAAAGGAGATATCGTCGCGCGACTTTGACCAGGGAATTATAATCGCCCGCGATGAGATGGATGACCGAATTCTCGCAGCAACCTATCGAGAACTCACTGCGGAGGACAAGCGATTCCTTATCGCCATGCTTGACGATGAGGAAGAGTCCACCACCGCCGACCTCGTCGAGCGCCTTAAGCGTTCACCGCAGCAGGTCTCCCGCTACCGGCGTCGCATGATTGACGCCGGCATCATTGGAGAACGCGGACGAGGGGTCGTCGCCTTTGAGTTGCCGTTCTTCCGCGACTATCTCGCTGCTCAATGCGTGAAATAGAGAGGATGTGACAAAGGGACAGTCCCTTTGTCACATTCGCTTATAGGTAGCGGCCGGTGATGCTCTTGGGGCAAGAGGCGATATCGCCCGGTGTGCCGGCGCAGACGATTTGCCCGCCGGCGTCGCCGCCACCGGGGCCCATATCGATCACGTAGTCGGCATTACGGATGAGATCGAGGTCGTGCTCGATCACGATGACCGTGGCGCCCTTGGCAACGAGGCCGTCGAACACGCTCAGCAGCACCTGCACATCGAGCGGGTGCAGGCCGATTGTGGGCTCGTCAAACACGAACACGGCATCGTCCTGCACGCGACTCATCTCGCTCGCGAGCTTCAGGCGCTGTGCCTCGCCGCCCGAGAGCGCCGGCGTGGGCTCGCCGAGCGTCAGGTAGCCCAAGCCTAGGTCGTGCAAGGTCTGCAGGCGCGCCTGAACTTTCTTGAGTCCCACCGTGGCATCGAGGGCCTCGTCCACACTCATGTCCATGAGCTGAGGTAGCGTGAGTAGACTGCCGTCCTTGCCCTCGCGATGGATATGCGAGGCGGCTTCGGCGTAGCGCGAGCCGCGGCATGCCGGGCAGACGATCTCGACATCGGGCAGAAACTGCACGTCAAGCGATATGGAGCCCGTGCCGTCACACGTGGGACAGCGCAGGGCACCGGTGTTGTAGCTAAAGGCGCCCGCCTTGTAGCCGGCCGCTTTGGCCTCGGGCGTACGGGCGAAGGCTCGACGCAGCTCATCATGGATATCGGCATAGGTCGCCACCGTCGAGCGCACGTTGGCACCAATGGGCGTGGCGTCGATGAGGTTGGCACGGGCGATACCCTCGGCATCGACCCAGCGCACATGGATCGGCAGGCGCTCGCCGGCTGCTTGTGCCTTAAGTGCGGGGATGAGTGTCTCGAGCACGAGCGTCGTTTTGCCCGAGCCAGAAACACCCGTCACTGCGACGAGACGGCCGCGCGGGATATCGACTTCGAGCGGCTTAACGGTGTGAATGGCCTCAGTCGCCATGTGGATATGGCCCCGGTCGAACATCTCGTCGTCAGTCACCTGCGGACGCAAGCGGTTGGGGTTCGAGCGGAGGAACGGCGCGATGCGGCTGCCCTGCGATTGTTCAACCTCGCCCACCGTACCGGCGGCAATAACGTTGCCGCCGCCCGCTCCGGCGACAGGGCCCATCTCGACCAGATAGTCGGCTTCTGCCAGTACGCGCGTGTCGTGGTCGACAACAACCACGGTGTTGCCGTCCGCAACCAGGTCGCGCATCACGCCCACCAGTCCGTCAACGTTGGCCGGATGCAAGCCAATCGAGGGCTCGTCCAGCACATAGAGCACGCCCGTCGAGCGATTGCGCACCACGCGGGCAAGCTGCACGCGCTGACGCTCGCCCGTGGAAAGCGTCGCGCCGGCGCGATCGAGCGAAAGATAGTCAAGCCCCAAGTCGACCAGACGGCGAGCCGTGCTCAAGAACGAATCACAGATGTCCGCTGCCATGGGCCGCATCTCGCCCGGCAACGACGCGGGCACGCCACGCACCCACTCGATCGCCTCGCCCAGCGTCATGGCAGCTGCCTGCGCCAGATTGATACCGCGCACTTGGGGCTGGAGCGCCGCCTTGGAAAGCCTCGTGCCGTCGCAATCACGACATGGCCCCTCGCGCAAAAAGCGCGCAACGCGTTTGAGCCCCTTGTCGTCCTTGACCTTGGCGAGCGCGTTCTCGACGGTATAGACGGCGTTGTAATAGGTAAAGTCGAGCGGCGTGGCGCCCTCGCCGTTTTTGGGGACGTAGAGAATGTGCTTCTTAACCGCCGGGCCGTGGAACACGATATCACGCTCCTGAGGCGTGAGCTGGCTAAACGGAACATCGGTACGCACACCCATCTCGCCGGCGACCTGCTTCATCAGGTCCCACATGAGCGTGCCCCAGGGAAGCACCGCGCCTTCGTTGATAGTCTTTGACTCGTCGGGCACCAGGCTCGCCTCGTCCACCTCGCGCATGACGCCAGTGCCGCCGCAGGTGGGACACGCGCCGCCGCTGTTAAAGGCAAGATCCTCGGCGCTCGGCGCGTAGAACTCGCGGCCGCATGACGGACAGGTAAGCGACAGGCCCGCGGCCACGTTAAGGCTCGGCTCTACGCGCGTTCCGCAGTGCGGACACACGTGATGGGCGCAACGGCTAAAGAGCAGGCGCAAGCTGTTATTGAGCTCGGTCATGGTGCCAAAGGTCGAGCGTACGCCCGGAACGCTTGGGCGCTGATGCAGCGCGAGCGCCGCCGGCACGTGCAGCACTTCATCCACCTGAGCGTGCTCGGCCTGGGTGAGCCGTCGGCGGGTATAGGTGCTGAGCGCCTCCAAGTAACGGCGCGAGCCCTCGGCATAAAGAACACCCAACGCCAGCGAACTCTTGCCCGAACCCGACACGCCGGCAATGCCCACGAGCTTTCCCAGCGGAATATCGATATCGATGTCCTTGAGGTTATGAACACGCGCGCCGCGCACCTCGATAGTATCTGGTTGTTGTGACGTCATCTTTACCCCCTATTCGTGCCACAGGACGCGATCGCGGATGTATTTGCCGAGCATGGGCACAGTAAATCGGACGAGGCCATATCCGGCAGCCTCGATGACGCGCTCGCGAATCAGGCTTGCGCGGTACTTGCTCGCCCAACTCTGGGTGCGGTCACAGCGCTCGATGATGTCCGCCATGCGCGTCGGCTTGTCCTCGTCAACCGCCATCGCCTCGATAAACAGGCGCTGCGGGCTGCGCAGGCCGTAATACAGCGGCGCGTCAACCGCTTCGTAGAACTCGGAGATGGCGTCTGCGTAACCGGTCTCGACATCGTGTTCTTCAATGGCCTGTGAGCCACGCCGGGTAGCAGACCGCCACATGTAATAGCCCACCAGCTGGACCATATAGGGATGACCCATACTCTTGTGTGCCGCAAGGTCCGCCGTTTCCGCATCAACGCAAAGGCCAGCGTCTTTGACCGTCTGGATATATGAATCACGCACCTTGGGCAAAGAAATCGCCCCCAGCGTACGTTGCTGGGCACGCCGCAAAAAAGTCACGCTCGGCTCTTCGAGCAGGTCGTCCACCATTCTGGGCAGGCCGGCAAACACCAAGGCAAGACCGCGTTGCTCGCTATCGGGCAAGCCTGTGGCATCTTGGTCTCCCAGCACCTGCTGGTAGAGAACAGCCAGGGCGGCCAACTCCTCGATAGATGCCGACTGAGTCTCGTCGATGGCAAACAGAATGCCTTTGCCCTGCCCGAGCTTCTTGAGACGCTCGTTGACCAACCCGCGTAGTGTCTCGCCTTTTGCCCGTGCCGCCTCGACCGACATGCGCCCGAATGATGGGCCGAACTCCATTGACGTCACAACCGGCTTATTCGAACGAAGCGCGTCGGCCAGGCGGTCGCATAAGCCAAGCGATGCCGAATCGGAAATGACTGCCCAACCGCGCTCTGCCGCCAAGCGCTGCAACTCGCGCAGCAGGACCGTTTTGCCGCAGCCGCGGTTTCCCGTGATGAGCATGAGCCTGCCCGGCGCTCCCGCGCCGTTGTCGAGGCCTTCTTCAAAATCCTCAATGACCGACTCGCGGCCGATCAACACCGGAGGCCGCTTGCCAGCCGTTGGCTTAAAGGGATTTGGATTCATGTCGGCCTCCTCAGATTGGCAAACGCTGTCTACAGTTATACCAACTTATACCGAGTTATACCAACTGAACGCGCCGAAGAAGCTGCCTCATTGTCACCTATGGCAGAAGAACTCCGCATCTGCTGCGCGCCAAGGGCGGAAGGTGGCAGGGTCGACCTTTACATGCGCCGCGGCGGGGACGTCGCACCATTTGACGGTGTAGCCGGCGCCGTGAGAGCAGAAGACCGAGTCGGGCGTGTTGGGCAGATCGGCTTCGGGCTCATAGGCGGCCGTCTCGATCACGCGCTCGGCATCATGGCAGGGCGCATAGCCGGCGAACTCCAGGTACAGATGCCCGCGGCCGCTCGTGTAGGCTGCCACCTCCAGCGCGTAATCCTGCACCTCGGATGCCGGCACGCAGCCTACGAGCTTGGCGCGATCGTCCAGCATCGTCGGCGGCTCGTACTCGGCACCCATACGCGTGGCGTCAGAAAGCGCACGGCCCACGCACTCCCCTGGCACCTCGAGCTCAAAGCGATACCACGGCTCCAACAGCACCGCAGCGCCCACCTCACGCGCCTGCATGAGTCCCTGGCGAATCGCGCGATACGTTGCCTGGCGAAAGTCGCCGCCCTCGGTGTGCTTGGCATGCGCACGGCCGCCCGTGAGCGTAATGCGCATATCGGTGATGGGCGAACCGGTCAGCACGCCCAGGTGGTCACGCTCCATGGCATTGGTGAGCGCCAGGCGTTGCCAGTTCAGGTCGAGCTCGTCAGTCGAGGTCACGGTGCCAAACTGCACGCCCGAGCCCGCTGGCAACGGCTCCAGACGCAGGTGCACCTCGGCATAGTGACGCAGCGGCTCAAAGTGGCCCACACCCTCGACCGGCTGCGAGATGGTCTCCTTGTAGAGGATGCCACCGGGCTCAAACTCAACCGCAAGGCCAAAGCGCTCGGCCAGCACGCGCTGTACGACCTCGAGCTGCACGGCGCCCATGAGCTGCAGATGAATCTGCTCGAGATGCGTATTCCAGCTTACGCCGAGCATAGGGTCTTCATCGGCAAGCTCGGTCAGTGCCTGGAACACCGCATGGACATCGTGCTCGCCCGGCAGCACCGTATAGGTGAGAACCGGCGCGATGATCGGCTGCTCGCCCATGGGCTCAGCACCCAGGGCATCACCCGGGCGAACGTGTGCAAAGCCCGTCACGGCGCAGATACCGCCGGCGGCAACTTCCTGGGCAAGTTCGTATTTCTCGCCGTTATAGATACGAACCTGATCGACCTTTTGCTCCCATGCCTCAACACCGGAACGTCCCTCAATCACCTGCTTTGCGCGCAGCACACCGCCCGTCACCTTGACCCAGGCAAGACGCTCGCCACGGTCTCCACGACTCACGCGATAAACACGCGCTGCGAACTCCTGGGGCCATGTCCTCTCGCGCATCAGGGCGCACATGCCGTCGAGCAGCTCCGCCACGCCTTGGTCCTTGAGCGCCGAGCCGGCAAAGCAGGGGAACAACCTGCGCTCGGCCACCGTGCGCGAAAGCGTGGCAGCCGAAAGCTCCCCCGCCTCAAGGAACTCGTCGAGCGCCCCATCGTCCAGCGCCGCGGCATCCTCTTGCACGGCACCGCCTGCCAGCAAGCCCTCGGCATCTAGACAGCCCTCGGAAAGGCGCTGCCCAAGCTGAGCCAACAGCACTTCGCGACCAGGGTTCTCAAGATCGATTTTGTTGATAAAGATGAACGTCGGAATGTTGTAACGAGCAAGCAGTCGCCACAAGGTTTCGGTATGCCCCTGTACGCCATCGTTGGCACCCACTACCAGAATCGCGTAATCGAGCGCGCGCAGCGTGCGCTCCGCCTCGGCCGAAAAATCGACATGGCCGGGAGCGTCCACGAGCATAACGTGGGTGTCGCCGTGGTCGAGCACGGCCTGTGACGAGAAGATCGTGATGCCGCGCTCGCGCTCAATCTCGTTCGTATCCAGGTGAGAGTCGCCGTCGTCCACGCGACCGCGCTTGCGAATGCGGCCGGCATGAAACAGCATGGCCTCGGCCAGCGTGGTCTTACCGGCATCGACATGTGCCAAGATTCCAACGACCGCTTGCTTCGACATGATCTCCCCCGTTGATAGCCCGTCGACCCCGCAGGGTACGCTTTTATCACACACTGGATGATACAATTTACGAGCCGGCGGGCGAAGCGGGCCCTATCCCCCGACCGAGCTCATCGCCCTGCGTTGCCGCGCGGCGATTTTCGTAGGTTCGCGCCTTGCGAAAGCCGGCACCTCCCCTTTTGCCCGCCCGGTCTCATCTGAGGCGGTAACAATGCGAGTCCCACAACGACGCGTTTTACCAAAAATGGCCCCACTCGGGGCCATTTTTTATTTGAGCTGGGTGATGATACGTGCCTTGGCTCCTACGCCTCGCGCAGCCAGTCAAACGCAACACGCGGCGTACCGTCCGACACATACACGATACCGGCACGCTCAAACCCGGCCTTGGCGATGGCACCTTGCATGGGCAGGTTGTCTTGATGCGTATCGATGCGCAGATGGTCGACGCGTTCCTTGGCAAAGGCAAACATCGCGGCCGCAACGCCATGCGTGGTACCGTCGGA
>CAKUGH010000018.1 GCA_934654605.1 uncultured Collinsella sp.
CGCCGGCTGCCTTATCGGCGCCGTCGCCGCGGTGCTCTCCTTTGTGGCCGGCATTCAGGCCGTGCTCGGCGACGTCATGTCGGTCGACACGATCGTCTTCTTCCCGTTCGCGCATTTCCAGCTGTTGCTCAACCAGCTGGCCGGTCTGTTCGTGGCGCTCATCTCGGTGCTCGCGTTTGCCGGTTCGATCTACGGTCTCAACTACTTTGATGAGTACCCGGGCAAAAAGGGCCGCGCTGGCTTCTTCTTTAACACCTTCGTGGCGTCCATGATGCTCGTCATCACGGCCGACAACGTGTTCTGGTTCCTGGTTGCGTTTGAGCTCATGTCGCTGACCTCGTACTTCCTGGTCGTGATCGAGGAGAACGAGAACTCCATCCACGGCGGTTGGCTCTACTTTGTGATCGCGCACGTGGGCTTTGTGCTCATCATGGCGAGCTTCCTCACCATGACTAACTTCGCCGGCGGCTCGTTTGCGTTTGCCGATTTCCGCGCCACGGAGTTTAGCCCCGCGGTCGCGTCGGTCTGCTTTGTGCTTGCCTTCTTTGGCTTTGGCGCCAAGGCCGGCATCATCCCGCTGCACGGCTGGCTGCCCAAGGCGCACCCCGAGGCGCCGTCCAACGTGTCGGCCCTCATGTCCGGCGGCATGATCAAGATCGGTATCTTCGGCATCCTCAAGGTTGGTCTCGACCTGCTTTCCGCCTCGGGCGTTCAGGTCTGGTGGGGCCTCATGGTCATGGTCTTCGGTGCAATCTCGTCGGTCCTCGGCGTGGCCTTCGCCCTGCAGGAGCATGACATCAAGCGCCTGCTGGCCTATCACTCCGTCGAGAACATCGGCATCATTCTGCTCGGCGTCGGCGCCTCCATGGCCGCCATGGCGCTCAACTCGGTCGGCATCGCCGTCCTGGCTCTGATGGCCGCCCTCTACCACACGTTTAACCACGCGATGTTTAAGGGCGAGCTGTTCCTGGGCGCCGGTGCGCTGCTGTACTCCACGGGTACGCGTAATATGGAGAAGATGGGCGGCCTGTTCCGTCGTATGCCGGCAACGGCCATCTGCTTCCTCGTTGGCGCGCTTGCCATCTCGGCTATTCCGCCCTTCAACGGCTTTGTTTCCGAGTGGTTCACCTACCAGTCGCTCTTTAATGCGGCTATGCAGGGTGACAAGGCCGTCATGATCGTGGCCGTGTTCGCCGCCGTCGCGCTGGCCATAACCGGTGCGCTCGCCGTCACGTGCTTCGTCAAGGCCTACGGCGTCTCCTTTGCATCCGCTCCTCGTTCCGAGGCCGCGGCCAACGCCAAGGAGGTCCCCGCTCCCATGGTGTTTGCGCAGGGCCTGCTCGCAGCCATCTGCGTCGTGCTGGGCATTGGCGCTCCCGTGATCGCGCCCGTGCTGGTCGATGTCGCCGCGTCCGTGCTGCATCCGTACGGTGGCGTGTTTGCCGCCGAGGGCATGGAGCTTATGAACCAGTACTCCGGCGCTGCCACCTCCACGCCCGCGATCGCCATCGCGCTCGTGGTGCTCGTCGGCCTTGCCTGCGGTTTCCGCAAGCTCAAGACGGTCGGCAAGGTGCAGAAGTCCCAGCCGTGGGCATGCGGCTATGCTCCCAACGAGCATATGCCCGTCGTCGCCACGACCTTCGCTTCCGAGGTCTCTTGGTTTATGCAGCCGCTCTACACGCTGCGCGACCGCTGCACGGCCATCTGCTGGTCCATCGCCCACTTCTTCCAGAAGCTCACCGGCGTGGCCGAGGCTGTGGAGCCCGTGCCCGACAAGGTTCTCGTCGATGCCCCGCATAAGGGTGTCGAGAAGCTCGCCGACCTCGCGACCAAGCTCGAGGGTGGCAACTACAGCATCTATATCTGCTACATCGTCGCGGCGCTCGTGGTGTTCCTCGTGCTCGCCGTCAAAATGGGTTAAGGAGGGGAGAGCATGAACAACATCGTACTTGCCGTTCTGCAGGGCGTGGTCGTTATGGCCGTGGCGCCGTTCTTCTCCGGCCTCGGCCGCGTGATCCGCGCCAAGATGCATAACCGTCGCGGACCGAGCATCATGCAGGACTACCGCGACATCGCAAAGCTCTTTGCGCGCCCCGAGTCCCAAAGCGAAGATGCGAGCTTCGCGCTTCGCATCATGCCGCCGCTGTTCTTCGCCGTCGCCTTTATGCTTGCCATGGGCCTGCCGCTCTTTACGGCACAAAGCCCCATTCCGGTCTTTGGTGACGCCATCACCATCATGTACAGCCTGGCGCTCGCCCGCTTCTTCTTTGCCCTCAGCGGTGTGGATTCGTCCAACGCCTACGCCGGTATCGGCGGCGTTCGCGAGCTGCTCATGAGCGTGCTCATCGAGCCGTCCATGCTGCTGGCGCTGTTTGCCGCGGCCCTGGTGTGCGGCTCCACCGACATCGCCACCATGGGCCAGCACATCATGACGGGTGCCGTCGATGCGCCGGTCGCCGTGATCCTTGCCGGGATCGCCTTTGCCGTTGCCTGCTATATGGAGCTGGGCAAGCTGCCGTTTGACCAGGCCGAGGCCGAGCAGGAGCTTCAGGAGGGCCCGCTTGCCGAGCTTTCCGGCCCGTCGCTTGCCATGGCCAAGCTCGCCATGTCCATGAAGCAGGTCCTTGTCGTCGCCTGGTTTTGCGCGATCTTCGTCCCCTGGGGCGAGCCTGCTGCCATCGGCGCCGCGGCCGTTCTGGGAGCCGTCGTGTTCCTCGTGAAGTGCCTCATCGACTTTGTCATTTGCGGCGTGATCGAGAACTCCTGCTCGCGCTCGCGCTTTAAGGTGCTTGGCAACCAGACCTGGATCGTCGTTGGCATCGCCGTTTTGGCGTTTGTCTTCGTGGTCGTCGGCGTGTAGGAGAAGGGAGAAACAATGTCATTCGCAGTCAGTCTGTCCCTTCTCGGCTTGGTCGCTATCGCGGCCCCGATGGTGGCCTCGGTGCTTGTCGCCCTGTTCCCCCGTCCGTACGCCAAGTGGTTCAGCGTCTTGGGTGCTGCCGTCTCGACGGTGTGCACCATCGCCCTCGCCGCGAACTTCGCCGGCGCCGGCATGCCCGATACGCAGGTCCCCCTGATTTCGTTTGGGCAGACCCTCGTCATGGGCTTCACCTTCGATCGCATGAGCACGCTGCTCGCGCCCGCCTTCGTGGGCATCGGCCTGCTCGTCGTGATCTACTCGATTCCCTATATGAGCGAGAACAACCGTGAGCACCCCGATGCGCCGCGCCGTCGCTTCTATGCGTACCTCGCGACCTTCATCGGTGCCATGGCCGGTCTTGTGTACAGCTCGACCCTGCTGGGCCAGCTCGTGTTCTTTGAGATCACGGGCGCGTGCTCTTGGGGCCTCATCAGCTACTACATGAGCCCCACCGCCAAGAAGGCCGGCATGAAGGCCCTCATCATCACGCATATCGGCGCGCTCGGCCTGTACCTGGGTGCCGCTATCGTGTTCGCCCACACCGGTACCTTCGCCATCACGGCGATTGCCGGCCTGGACTCCAACCTTAAGGCCATCGTCCTTTTGCTCGTGCTGTTCGCGGCCTGGGCAAAGTCCGCACAGGTTCCCATGTACATGTGGCTGCCTTCGGCCATGGAGGCCCCCACGCCTGTCTCGGCCTACCTGCACGGCGCCTCGATGGTTAAGGTCGGCGTGTGCGTGTTCGCGCGTGCGCTCATCTCTGCCGGCGACGTGCCCGAGATTGTGGGCTGGGTTGCCATTATCGACGCCATGGTCACCATGCTCTTTGGTTTCCTTATGTACCTGCCGCAAAAGGACATGAAGCGTCTGCTGGCCTTCTCCACGATCGCTCAGCTCTCTTACGTGTTCTTTGGCCTGGGCCTTTCGGTCTTTGGCAGCCAGCTCGCCTTTGATGGCGCGGTCTGCCATATCTTTAACCATGCGTTCGCCAAGACCCTGTTCTTCCTGATCGCGGGTTCGTTCTCCTTTACGCTCGGTACGCGTATGCTGCCCAAGCTGCGCGGCATCGTAAAGAAGTACCCGATCTCGGGTGTGGGCTTTGGTGTCGCGGCGCTCGCCATTGCCGGCGTGCCGCCTATGAACACGTTCTTCTCGAAGTTCCAGATCATCGCCGGTGGCTTCTCCGTCGGTGCCGGCAACGTCGCGATCTTGGTGCTCGTGTGCATCATGGTCGCCGAGACCGTCGCCACCTTCGCCTGGTTCCTCAAGTGGATGGGCTATTGCCTGCCCGGTGAGCCCAGCGAAGAGGTCGCCGCGGGAGCCCCGCTCCCCAAGGCGATGGCATTCGTGTTCATCGTGCTCATCATCATGGTCATCGTCAGCGGCCCGCTTTCGGCCAGCTGGATCGGTTAGGAGGTAGAACGACATGGGTTATTCGATCGTCAACATCCTTGGCGGCCTTCTGATCGTCACGTCCACCATGGTGGTCATTTCCAAGAACATTAAGCACTCCATCCGCTGGTATGCGGTGCAGTCGCTGGTGCTCGTGGGCCTGCTCGCCACGCTCGGTGTCACCACCGGCGCGCAGGAGCTCCTTATGTGGGCGGGTTCGGCCTTTATCACCAAGGTCGTCCTGGTCCCGTACATTCTCAACCGCGCGTACAAGAAGATGGGCGAGCCGAGCGACGCTTCGCTGGCTGCCGGCATTAAGCCCGCATGGGCCATCTGCATCATCGCCGTCGAGGTCGCCATCTGCTTTGCCGTCGTGACGCAGATCAGCCTGCCCACGGCCGAGGTCGCAACGCCTGCGCTCGCTATTAGCTTCGCTCACTTCTTTGTGGGCCTCACCTGCATCATTTCGCAGCGCAACATCATGAAGCAGATCTTTGGCTACTGCCTCATGGAAAACGGCAGCCACGTGACGCTCGCGTTGCTTGCGCCCACCGCTCCCGAGATCATCGAGATCGGTATCGCCACCGACGCCATCTTTGCCGTCATCATCATGTCCATCGTCGTGCGCCGCATTTGGGAAGACTCCCATTCGCTCGATTCGCACGACCTGTCCGAGCTGAGGGGGTAGTCCATGGAAACGTTGATTCTCGCCCTGCTCGCGACCCCTTTGGTGTTCTCGCTCGTCATGGCGTTTTTGCCCAAGAACACGTCCTATAGCGTGTTTGCGGGACTCAACCTGGTCTCGGTCGCGGCGGTCCTGGTGCTGTCGCTTATGACGGCCGGTGACGTCCTTATGAGCGGCGACACCGCAAACGCCTGTGGCCTGTGGTTCCACCTCGATTCGCTGGGCTCCATCTTTGTGTTGCTCATCGGCTTTATCGGTTTTCTCACGGGGCTGTTCTCGCTGCCCTATGTGAAGGCCGACATCGAGGAGGGCACCATGCCCGCCGAGCGTACCAAGCAGTACTACGCGCTGTTTAGCCTGTTTGTGTTCACCATGCTGCTCGCATGCCTGTCCAACAACATGATCCTCACGTGGGCCGCCGTCGAGGCAACCACGCTGTCCACCGTGTTTTTGGTCGGTATCTACAAGAACAAGACCGCCCTCGAGGCCTCTTGGAAGTACGCCATGGTCTGCACCGCCGGCGTGGCCTTTGGCCTGTTCGGCACGCTGCTGATTTACGCCAACGCCGCTGACGTGATCCCCAATGCCCACGAGGCCGCGTTCCTGTCGTGCGTGCTGCCCTATGCGGATAAGTTCGACCCCACGCTCATGCGCCTGGCCTTCGCGTTTATCGTGATTGGCTTTGGCACCAAGGCCGGCCTGTTCCCCATGCACACGTGGCTGCCCGATGCCCACTCCCAGGCCCCGAGCCCTGTCTCGGCCCTGCTATCGGGCGTCCTGCTTAAGTGCGCCATGCTCGTGATCATGCGCTTCTACGGCTTTACCATCCAGGCCGTGGGCGCCGACTACCCGCAGCTTCTGCTGCTGATCGTCGGCACGCTGTCCATCCTGGTGGCGGCGCTGTCGATGTTTCGCCAGGACGACCTCAAGCGCCGCTTCGCCTACTCCTCCGTGGAGAACGTGGGCGTCATCGCGCTGTGCCTGGGTGTCGGCGGCCCGCTGGGTATCGCCGCGGCCTTGCTGCACTGCGTGTTCCACGGCTTTACCAAGACGCTTGCCTTCTGCGTGTCCGGTAACATCCAGCATGCCTACGGTACGCGCAGCCTGGCCAAGATCCAGGGCGTCGTGGAGGTTGCTCCCGCCACCGCCGCGCTCGCCATCCTGGCGCTGCTGGGCCTTGCCGCCTTCCCGCCCTTTGGCATGTTCATCTCGGAGTTTTTGACCTTTGTCGCCGGCGTTACCGCCGGTCCGATGTGGCTTGTCGTCGTGGTGGCCCTCGGCCTTACCGTCGCCATTTCCGCGCTTACCCGCATCGCGCTTAAGTCGGTGTTCGGCCATGCTCCCGAGGGCATGGGTAAGCACGAGGCCCCGGCGCTCATGCTGATCCCCGAGATCATCCTGGCCGTCATGATCCTTTGGTTTGGTATCGCCACGCCCACGCCGCTCGTGAGCGGTGTCGAGGCCGCAACCGGTATCGTGCTCGAGCAGAGCACCGAGGAGCTTCATGCGGCGCCGATGTACCGCGCTGTGTTCGGTACCCAGACCGCTCAGAGCGAGGTGGAGTAACCAATGACTGATACTGAGAACAAGGTGTATGCCCGCCGCTGCGAGAGCCATGTCGAGGCCCTGCGCCGCGCCGTTCCGGGCTGCATCGAGAAGGTCGAGTGGCAGTGCGAGGATCAGCTGACGATCACCGTTAAGCTGGACCGTCTGCCCGAGGCCGTCCACTACCTGTACTACGAGCGCTACGGCTGGATTCCCGTGATCGTCGGCAACGACGAGCGCAGCCTGTGCGGCCGCTACGCCGTGTACTACCTCATCTCCATGGAGGGGGAGGATCCCGGCTGGGTGACCGTCCGCGCCGAGGTCGATCCCGCCAAGATGACGTTCCCGTCCGTGACGCCGTTCGTCCCCGCCTGCGTGTGGGGCGAGCGCGAGCTGCGTGACATGTTCGGCCTGATCCCCGAGGGTCTGCCCGATCGCCGTCGCCTGGTGCTGCCCGACGATTGGCCGAGCGGCCTGTACCCGCTGCGCAAGGACTCCATGGACTACCGCTATCGCCCCGCGCCCGCGAGCGATATGGAAAACTACGAGTTCCTGGCCGACACCAAGGGCAAGGAGACGACGCTCGTGCCCATGGGCCCGCTGCACATTACCTCCGACGAGCCGGGCCACTTCCGCCTGTTCGTGGAGGGCGAGACGATCGTCGACGCCGACTACCGCCTGTTCTATGTGCACCGCGGCATGGAGAAGGTCGCCGAGACGCGCCTGAACTATGACGCCGTGACGTTTTTGGCCGACCGTATCTGCGGCATCTGCGGCTGCGCCCACTCGGTGGCTTATGCCGAGGCCGTGGAGCGCGCCCAGGGCGTCCACGTCCCGCCGCGCGCCCAGTACATCCGCGCCATCATGCTCGAGGTCGAGCGCCTGCACTCGCACCTGCTCAACATTGGCCTGGCGTCGCACTACACCGGCTTCGATTCCGGCTTCCAGCAGTTCTTCCGCGTCCGCGAGAAGTCCATGGACCTGGCCGAGAAGCTCTCCGGTCACCGCAAGACCTATGGCCTCAACGTGATCGGCGGCGTGCGTCGCGACATCCTGGCCGAGCAGAAGCTCTCCACGCTCACGACCATCCACCAGCTGCGCTCCGAGGTCACCGAGCTTGTCGACGTGCTGCTCTCCACGCCCAACTTTATTGAGCGTACGAGCGGCATCGGCATCCTCGACCGCAAGATCGCCCGCGACTTCTCGCCGGTCGGTCCGCTCATGCGTGGCTCGGGTTATGCCCGCGACGTGCGTTTTGACCATCCCTTCGACGGCTATGCCGATCCCGACATCCAAAAGATGCATGCGGCCACGGCCGACACCTGCGATGCCTTCGGCCGTACCGCCGTGCGTATCCAGGAGGTCTACGATTCGATCGACATGATCGAGACCATGCTCGAGAACTGCCCGTCGGGCCCCATCCTCACCACGGATTGGGAGTACACCCCGCACAAGTACGCCATCGGTGCCACCGAGGCGCCGCGCGGCGAGGACGTGCACTGGGCCATGCTCGGCAACAACCAGAAGTGCTACCGCTGGCGCGCCAAGGCCGCCACGTACAGCAACTGGCCGGTCCTGCGCTACATGTTCCGCGGCAACACCGTGGGCGATGCGGCGCTGATCGTCGGCTCGCTCGACCCGTGCTACTCCTGCACCGACCGCGTGACGGTGACCGACGTGGCCGCCAAGCGCGACCACGTGCTGGATAAGGAGCAGTTCGAGAACGTCTGGCGCGACAAGTCGCCGCTTGCGGGCGAGGGCACCATGGCCGCTCCGCTCGATGAGGAGGCGCTCTAATATGCTGAAGCTTTGGAAGGTTAACGCCAAGGCCGGCGACGCGACGGTCAAGTACCCGTTTGCGCCGTTTCCCACCAACAAGGACATGCGCGGCAAGCCCGAGCACAACGCCGAGCTGTGCATCGCCTGCGGTGCCTGCGGCGTGGCGTGCCCGGCCGATGCCATTCGCATGGACACCGACCTTGCGGCCGATACCATCACCTGGTCGATCGACTACGGTCGCTGCATCTTTTGCGGCCGTTGCGAGGAAGCCTGCCCCATGGAGGCCATTAAGCTCACCGAGGAGTTTGAGCTGGCCGTCATGAGCAAGGACGACCTTACGAGCAAGAGCGTCTATACGCTCGAGCATTGCTCGCGCTGCGGCAAGCCGTTCGCCCCGCACAAGGAGATCGACTACGCCAAGCGCCTGCTACAGGCGGCCGGCGGCATGGAGGCCGTGCAGGCCGCCCGAACCGTCGGCATGTGCCAGGAGTGCAAGCGCGAGCTCGACGCCCTGCGCGCGGCTTCTGCCGTAAAGACCGGCAACGCGGCCGGCATGGCTGCCAACGAGACGCTCGCGTCCGGTGAGCCCCAGGGCCCCGGCATGGAGTATCTGGGCGGCCACGGTGTGAACCCGGAGTATATCGACCGCGAGCTTAACCCCGATGCGCCCGAGATTCCCGCCGGTCCGGCGCCGGTCGAGGGCATCATCATGGATCTCGATAAGAAGGAGGAGTAACCATGGCCGAACCCACGCTTTTGCCCGAGCGGCTTCAGTACCGCCCGACCAAGATCGAGCTCGACGAGAGCATCGAGAAGGCCAAGGCGACCCTTCTTAAGAAGATCAAGCGCTCGGTGTACGTCTACCGCGTTGACTGCGGTGGCTGCAACGGCTGCGAGATCGAGATCTTTGGTTCCATCACGCCCGTCTTTGACGTCGAGCGTTTTGGCATCAAGGTCGTGCCCTCGCCCCGTCACGCCGATGTGCTGCTGTACACCGGCGCCGTGACGCGTGCTATGCGCATGCCGGCCCTGCGCGCCTTTGAGGCCGCACCCGATCCCAAGATCGTGGTGTCCTACGGCGCGTGTGGCTGCACCGGCGGCATCTTTTACGACAACTACTGCGTCTGGGGCGGCACGGACAAAATCTTGCCGGTCGATGTCTACATCCCCGGCTGCCCGCCCAGCCCCGCACAGACCATCTACGGCTTTGCCATGGCGCTCGGTCTGCTGGATCAAAAGCTCCATGCCGAGACTACGGTGGAGGCCGAGGGCGAGCAGGCGGACATTCTGCACCCCGGCGTGCCGTACAAGCTGCGCGTTGCCATCGAGCGCGAGGCTCGTGCCATGAGCGGCTACCGCTACGGCCGCGACCTTGCCAACGAGTTTATGGATACGCTCGAGGGCGCGCCTAAGGGCGATATCCGCGGTGCCATGGCGCTGCTCATCGACAAGCAGGATGATCCCCGCCGCGCCGAGGTGTACTCGGCGCTGCAGGATCTGGTGCTGGCCGGAGGTCGCTAGATGGAGCTTGTGGACCGCTCTGGTTACTTTGCGGGCCCCGGCATGCTCGGCGGCTCCTTTGGCGATGCCTCGCGCGCAAGCGTCGAGGCCGCCGAGGGCGTCGCCGACCCTTGCCTGGTCCACGAGCCCGACCAGGTGGTCTTTTACGAGCTTACGCGTAAGTTTGTCGAGACCGAGGAAGACGTTCCCCAGGAGGCCTGCGATGTGCTGTACTACACGCTCGCCGTGGGCCATCACACCGGCGTGCTCGATTGCTTTGAGCCGCGTCTGTCAGTACCGGTGGACGTTTTCTATACGCTCGTCGATGCGCTGCCGGAGGGGGAGGCCAAAACCAAGTTTGAGGCCATCCGCTCCTTTGGCGAGTGTCAGCTCGACAAAGCGGCGGTGCCCTCGTTGCTCGAGGCCTGCGATGCCCTGCTCAATGAGCGCGGTTTTCGCGGCTCGGCCAAGGCCGGCATCTCGGTCTTCGACGACGACTTTGGCCTGCACGCCCAGCAGGTCGCGTTTCTGATGAAGTTTCGCGACCTGGTGGAGCGCGTGCGCGACGTGTCGGGCGTGTACTTGACGGGAAGGTTGCAGTAATGGGCCGCGTTATCGATGGCCGCGTGAACGGCGCTCCCTTTGCGGGCATCGTGCTCACGGCCGGAAGCGTTTTGCGCGCCGACGATGCCGCCGGCCCCGTGCTCTCCAAAAAAATGGAGGACGCGCCCCTTGCCGGCTGGTACACCATCGATGGCGGCCAAACGCCCGAGGACGACATCATCGAGGTCAAGCGCGAGCGTCCGCCGCGCCTGGTTTTGGTCGATGCCGCCGATATGGCGCTGCCCGTCGGCGCCATCCGCCTGCTCGACAAGACCGACGTGGCTCGCAAGTCGATGTTCACCACACATTCGCTTCCGCTCTCGATTCTGATCGAAGAGATCGAGCAATCATGCGATGATATCGTCTTCGTAGGGATTCAGCCGGGCGACACGGAGTTCTACAACCCCATGTCCCCGGAGGTCTTTGACGCCGTCGACGCCGTGTACGACGCCGTGGCCGCCAACGACTTTTCCCACTTTGTCCGCTTGGGGCAGGAGCTGTAGGAGCGCTTGTCCCTGCTGATTAGGAAAGAAGTGATTGACATGGCAGATAACAAGGCAGAGTATCCCGCCCCCGATTGCCTGGCGCCCGCCGCGATCGAGGCCAAAACCGAGGCCGCCGGCGTGACCAAGGCTAACCTGCCGGTCGCAAAGGCTTTTCTGTTGGCGATGTTCGCCGGTGCGTTCATCGCCTTCGGTGGCCTGTTCTTTACCGTGTTCTTGAGCGATAGCACCTTGGGCTGGGGTGCCCAGCGCGTTGTGGGCGGCCTGTGCTTTTGCCTGGGCCTGGTGCTCGTGCTGGTGTGCGGCGCCGAGCTCTTTACGGGCAACTCACTTATGGTCTGCGCGCTCAAGAGCAAAAAGATCACGCTGCCCCAGATGCTCAAAGCCTGGCTTGTCGTGTGGGTCGGTAACTTTGTCGGCGCCCTGTTCATCGTCTTTTTGGTGTACATGGCCGGCATCTACAAGCTCAACGGCGAGGCGGTCGCCAATTCCATGGTGAGTGTGGCCGCCGGCAAGGTGACGATTGACTGGGTGACGATCTTCTTCCGTGGCATCCTGTGCAACATCTTTGTGTGCCTGGCCGTGTGGATCGGCACCGCCGGCAAGACCGTGGTCGATAAGGTCGTGGGCATTCTGCTGCCCATCGCCGCCTTTGTGGCCTGCGGTTTTGAGCACTGCGTTGCCAACATGTACTTTTTGCCCATGGGTGCCGTGATGCACGCGTGCGGCTACGGTGCCGACGTCGCCGGCGCCGATGCGCTTAACGTTGCGGGCATTGCGTTTAACCTGTCCGCCGCCACGCTGGGCAACATCGTGGGCGGCGCGGTTCTGATTGCGCTCGGCTATTGGTTTATCTACGCCAAGAAGTCCGAGGCGTAAAGGGACTGTTCGCTGGGTGTTGAGCCTCCCGCGGGGCGTTGCCCTGCGGGAGGCTCATTTGGCCTTGGGGCTTGTTGGCTTTGGGGCTTGGGGCTAATTGTTTGCCCGTAGGCCTGTTGGGTTTGGTTTGGAAAGGGGTAATCGAGATGGCATCTGATGCTGAGCGTGCCGGTCGCGCCGTGGTGACCACGTGCGGGGGATGCTATGCCGATTGCGCCTTTGCGGCCCATGTTGAGGACGGGCGTGTGGTGGCCGATCTACCGGTCCCGGGACATCCGTGTTCGGCGCGCGCCCTGTGTGCTCGCGGGCGACATCGCCTGTCCATGCCGTTTGACGAGCGCGACCGGATTTTGCATCCCATGCGCCGCCGCCGTGATGGCTCGGGGTTCGATGCGGTGAGCTGGGACGATGCGTTTTCGGAAATCGCATCGCGCCTTGCGGGGATTGTGGATGCGCATGGCCCCCGTGCGCTGGGCATGACACTTGGCGTGCCCTCGTTCGACCGTTATTGGGCCTATCGTTTTATGCACGCGCTGGGCTCGCCCAATGTGTATGGTGCCGATGGCGCTTGCGAGGTGAGCCGCCTGACCGGCTGGGAGCACAGCCTGGGCTACAGCCCCGCCTCCGACCTGGCACATACTGATTGCATCATGTATTTGGGGCGTTCCATTGTCGATTCGTCGACGATGGGGGCCGTTGATGCGCTCAATGACGCCCGTCGCCGTGGGGCGAAGATTATCGTGGTCGACCCCCGGCGCAGCGGCTCGGCCGCGCTTGCCGACCGCTGGCTTCGCGTGCGCCCGGGCTGCGACTTGGCCCTGCTGCTGGGTATTGCCCATGTACTCATTGCCGAGGACCTGTACGACCACGACTTTGTAGCCCGCTATACCACGGGCTTTGATGAGCTGGCGCAGGCGGCTTGTGCCTGGACGCCCGAGTGGGCCGAGTCGATGTGCGACGTGCCAGCCGACGACATCCGTGCGACGGCGCGCGACCTGGCTACTGCGGCGCCTGCCGCCGTGGTGGATGCCGGTTTTCATGGCGGCATTGGCATCGCGTATGCCAACAGTACCCAGACGGCGCGGGCCATCTGTCTGGTCGATGCACTGCTGGGCTGTATTGGGCAGGCGGGCGGTGCCCTCAATCCGCCGACGCAGCTCGCGCTGGGCGACTTGGATCCTGCGCGTTTTGCGACACCGCTGGTGCCGCGTGAGCCCAAGATGGGCTCGGAGCGCTATCCGCTCGTCGATCCGGTGCGCGGCCTGTGTACGACCATTGGCCAGTCCATTCTTGCCGGCGACCTGCGCGGGCTCATCGTCTATGCTAGCAATCCGGGTGCGGGTTACGGCAACGCCGATGCGTGGCTTGGCATCCTGCGGCAGCTCGACCTGCTCGTGACCATCGATATCTGCTGGTCCGAGACGGCGCGTGCGTCCGATTTTGTGCTGCCTGATGTGACGTATCTGGAGGCCGACCGCGGTGTGGGTACGGTTGTGGATCGCAACGATGCGCGCGTGTTCTACCGCAATGCGGTGCTGCCGGTTTTGCATGACGACACGCGTCCCGGACGGGAGATTTTTGCCGGCCTGGCTGCTGCCTGTGGCGTGGGCGAGTACTTCGACTTTACGGCGGATGACCTTGCGGCGGCCCAGGTAGCTCCGTTTGGGATCGACCTGGCTACGCTCAAGGAGCGCGGTTGGGCAGACGCGGGCATGTCGCTGCCGTCGCGTACGGGCGAGCCGGTGATTCCGCTCGACGGTGGCAAGATCGCGCTGGCAAGCGACGTGTGGGAGCGCGCCGGTTTGGGTCGTGTGCCCGGCTGGATTGCCCCCATGGTGGAGCCGGGGCCGGGGATGTTTCGCCTCATTAGCGGCAACCGGCCCTTTGAGTCGCATACCTCTCGAAGGATCGCGGCGGCCGGTGCTGCCGAGGCGGGCTCCGACTTGGACGCCGTGCAGATGAATGCCCACGTCGCCGCGCGTATGGGCATCGCCAGCGGCGAGGTCGTCGAGCTCGTGAGCGACATGGGCCGCGACCGCGTGCGCGTGGAGACCACGCCGTACCTGCATCCGGCGTGCATCTTTACGTCGGCGGCTCCGGGCGGGCGTTCGTTGGGTGCTGGTGTGGATGGCGTCCAGGTGCTCGGCGTCGGTCCACTCGACCACACGCCGCTGCGCTGGGATTCCATTACGGGCGCCGCGCTCACCCAGGAAAACGCCGTTCGCGTGGAAAAGATTGCCGCGCACGGGGATAATGACGAGTAATTTGACTCAGCCGATGTATTCGACTGATCCACGTTTGTTTTGAAAGGTCGCACATGAGCGATAGCCAGAACATTTCCGATGAGGTGCGCGCCCGCCTGCGCGCCATCCCTTCTGTCAACGAGCTGCTCACCGAGTGGCCGGTGGTGAAGGCAGCGGGGGAGACGTGCGACGCGGTGGTCCATGCCGCCGTCACGGCCGAGCTCGACGAGGAGCGCGCCGCCATCCGCGCCGGCGCCGCCCCGCGCTCCAAGCGCGAGCTGGCATCGGCCATCGAATTCCGCGCGCATCGCTCTGCGCTGCCGAGCCTTCGTCCGGCCGTTAACGCTACGGGCGTGGTTATCCATACCAACCTGGGTCGTGCCCCGCTCGCGGAGTCGGCCGCCAAGGCCGTGGCCGAGGTCGCGCGCGGCTACAGCACGCTCGAGTACAGCGTCGATACCTGTTCGCGCGGGTCGCGCAAGGAGCACGCCGCGCAGCTGATCCGATCGCTCACCGGTGCCGAGGACGCGCTCGTCGTCAACAACAACGCTGCCGCGGTACTGCTGGTGCTGGCCACCCATGCCGCGGGTAAAGAGGTCATCGTGAGTCGCGGCGAGCTCGTCGAGATCGGCGGCAGCTTCCGCATTCCCGATGTCATGGAGGCCTCGGGTGCTCGGCTCGTCGAGGTCGGCGCCACCAACCGCACGCACCTGGCCGATTACGAGCGTGCCATCACGCCCGACACGGCCATGATCCTGAAGGTCCACCCTTCCAACTATCGCATTGAGGGCTTTCACGAGGAGGTGAGCTCCAAGGAGCTTGCCGCGCTGGCACACAAGTATGGTCTGCTGTTCTACGAGGACCAGGGCTCGGGCGCGCTGCTGCCTGACGACATCCTGGTCCGCGGCGGTGAGGAGACTACGCCCACTTCGGTGGCGTCGGGACTCGATATCGTGTCGTGCTCGGGCGATAAGCTGCTCGGTGCCGCGCAGGCGGGCATCATCATGGGTCGTCGCGACCTGATCCAGGCCTGTGGCTCGCATCCGCTCATGCGCGCCCTGCGTCCGGGCAAACTGGCGCTGACGGCGCTCGAGGCCACGCTGCGTATCTACATGGATGGCGCCGATGTTGCCCATCGCGACATTCCGGTGCTCAGCATGCTTACGCTTCCGCAGGCTCATCTGGAGCGTCGTGCGCGCAAGCTGCGCGATCTTGTGGCAGCTGGGCTCGACAAGGCCGGTTGCCCGTGCGCCGTTGAGTTGGAGATTATTGAGGAGTCCTCGACGCCCGGTGGCGGTTCGCTGCCTACCGTCGAGCTGCCCACGATGTGCGTCGCCGTACGCCCAGTCGATGAGCGCCTGACGGTTGATGCGCTCAAGCGCTCACTCGTCCAGGACTTCGATACGCCGGTTGTCACGCGCACCTCGCACGATCGCATTTTGTTTGACGTCCGCACGCTCGTTGGCGATCGCGATATCGAGACGGCGGCGTCCACGCTTGCCGCATGCGTTGCAAAGGTGGCCTGCCGATGAGCTCGGATGACACGCTCGTGGAATGTCCCGTTATTGTAGGTACGGCGGGCCATGTCGACCATGGCAAGTCGGCGCTCATCGAAGCGCTGACGGGAAAGAATCCCGATCGCTTGGAGGTCGAGCGTCGCCGTGGCATGACGGTGGAGCTGGGCTTTGGCGAGCTAGCCCTGCCGAGTGGCAAGATCGTGGGCCTGGTCGATGTGCCGGGACATGCGCACTACCTGCGCGCCATGGTGCAGGGCGCCACGGGCATCGATGTGGCCGTGCTGGTGGTCTCGGCCGTCGAGGGCGTGATGCCGCAGACCCGCGAACACGTGCATGTGCTGGAGCTGTTGGGCGTCACCCACATGGTGGTCGCGCTGACGATGTGCGACCTTGCCGATGCCGAGATGACCGAGCTTGCCGAGCTCGATGTTGACGACTTTTTGTCGGGTACCGTGTTTGCGGGCGCGCCGATCGTTCCCGTGTCGTCCAAGACGGGCGAGGGGATTGATGCGCTGCTTGCCGCGCTCGACGAGTGCGTGGACGCCTGTTGGGCTGCCTGTCGTGATCGCGCCGATCGAACCGACGCCGCGCCGCGCCTGCCCATCGACCGCTGCTTTACGATCAAGGGTGCCGGCACCGTCGTGACGGGAACGCTGCACGATGCGCCGGTTGCGGTGGGCGATGAGCTTGTCGCGCTGCCGTCGCGTACGGTCTGTCGTGTGCGCGGGATTCAGGTGCATGGCGACACGCAGCGGGCGCTGCCTGGTCAGCGCGTGGCGCTCAATCTGGTGGGCGATGGTGCCGCTTCGCTCGATCGTGGTGAGATGCTCGGCGTGGAAGGCCGCTTTGGCCAGACGCTGCGTTTTATGATGACGTTTACGTATCTGGGCCGCGAGGGCGCCAAGCCGCGTGTGCTCGAGTCGGGCGCGCGCGTGCACGTGATGGCAGGTACGGCCGAGGTCGTCGGCCGCATCATGCTCATGGAGGGCGAGGCGCCTGTGGCGGTGGGCGAGACACGTACCGTTCAGGTACGCCTGGAGGACCCGCTGCCGCTGCGTGCCGGCGACCATGCCGTGGTGCTGTCCTATTCGCCCGTTATGCTCATTGGCGGTGGGCACGTACTGCTGTCGCGCTGCCGTCGTTCGCGTGAGCTTGCTGAGGGAGAGCGCGTGCTGTACGCGGCGCTCGAAGCCTGGGATGTTGCTGGTGCGGTCGACGCGTGGCTGGCGCTGCAGGCGCTGCCGGTTACGGCTGCCGATGTTGTTGCGGCGCTGGATGCTGCTGCTGGCGATGTTGATGCTGCGCTGCGTGCGCTGGTGGACCAGGGTGTGGTGCGCGAGCTTGCCGCGGGCGATGTGGCAATGTACGCGAGTGCTGCCGTGCTTGATGGTGCGATGGATACGCTCGCGACGACCCTCTCGGCCATGCACGCGGCGGCTCCCAAGGAGACGGGCTTTACACCCGGCGCCGTCGCACATGCCGCCTGGCCTGCCGCCGACGATGCCGTTGCCGCGGCTCTGATTGCCGAGGGCTGCTCGCGTGGCGTGTGTGCCTCCGAGGGCGCCGAGGTGTTCGACCCGCACTCCGCTGCCGCCGCGGCGCGCGTGGTGCGCGAGGCTTGCGAGCGTATCGTTGCCCTGCTGGACGAGGCCGGGCTCGATGCGCCGGCGTTGCCTGAGGTGGGAGAGCGGCTGCAGCTCGATCGCGACACCATGACGCGTGCCCTGCGCGAGCTTTCGCTCAACCGCTCAATCGTGAAGGTCGAGCGCGACGTTGCCCTGTCTGCTGCCGCCGAGGCCCACGCGCGCGAGCTCGTCGCCGCGGCCATTGCCGACGCCGGCGGCGCTGCCACCACAAGCGTCCTGCGCGAGGCACTGGGTGTGTCGCGCAAGCGTGCCATCAGTATCCTGGAGCACCTAGACGCCGTGCGCTACACAGCACTAGACAAAGAAGCCGGCGGCCTCCGCTCCCTGCGCTAGGGCCCCTCATCAGTTGCGGTGAAATACGGACTGTTTATCCCTATATCTAGTCCATTTAGTCCGTATTCCACCGCAACTTCCAACCAGTCTTGTTGGGACGGGGCTGTTGTCGCTGGGTAGTCTTTTTGGGACGGGGCTATTTTAGCTACCCCGGCTGGTAATGCGACGGTTAGGTTGGTTGACGGCCGGGGTAGCTAAAATAGCCCCGTCCCAAAAAGACTACCTTGCCCGGTTTGGTAAAATATCGCCGCACTTGGGAACGGATGGGCTCCGGTGGGCTCCGCGGTCCTCAAAACCGTTGCGAGGCGTGCAAAACGTCTTGGATGTGTTCGATTCACATACGTTCCCGCCATACGCTACCAGCGCTTTTGTGCTCGCGGTCTTGCTGCGTGCCGCAAAGGCGCTGTTTTGTTTTGATACGGAGCCGTCATGTCGCCGGCTTTATGGGCAATGGCATGTGGCTTCGTGCTTCGGGTTTCGAGCATGCCGATGGGGGTGTTTTGCCGTATGACTACCGTAAGACGGGCCGATCTTTCTTGCGTCGTCCAGGCGGGCGGGATGTCGTCGCGCATGGGCTGCGACAAGGCGCGCATGCCGTTTTGCGGCAAGCCACTGATCGAGCGCGTTCTGGAACGGCTCGCCCTGGTCGGCAGCGAGCTTGTTGTGACGACCTCGCGCCCGGACGAGCTTGCCTATCTCGAGGAGCGCGAGTTTGATGGCCTGGTTCCGCGTGTAGTCATGGACGTCGACGGCCCCGCCGGTGCCATGCGCGGCATCGCGAGCTCGCTGGCTGCCGCTCGGCTGCCCCTCGTGGCGATCGTCGCCTGCGATATGCCGTTCGTCTCACCAGAACTGATTGGTACGCTTGCCGATCGGGTCGAAGGGATTCCGCTCGATGTGTGCGTGCCGCGCGAGGAGCGGGGGATTGAGCCGCTGTGCGCCGTGTGGCGTCGCGAGTCCTGTGCGCCGGCGGCTTGTGAGTTGCTCGCCAGCGATCGCCAGCGCATCCGCTGCCTGATCGACCGAGTGCATGCCGGCTATCTAGACGAGCCGCAAATCATCGCGGCAGCCGGGTCGCTGCTCTGCTTCGAAAACGTCAATACGCCCGAGGAATTTGCGGCAGCCGAACTGCTCGCCTAGACGATGGGAGATGCCATGTCTCACGATATCTGTCCCGACACCGGGGAACCTTGCACTTGTGACGGCTCTGAGCCCTGTACCTGCGGCTGTGGCGGCTGCGGACATACGGCCGAGGAAGAGGCCGCGGCGGCCGCATATCGCGAGTCGCATCGCGAGGCCCCGTCCGCTGATGCCCTCGACCACGAACGCAAGATTATCGTATCGTTCGATAGCACCTTTGATGTGATGGAGTGCGAGCAGCTGTGCCTTGCCGCCGGTGTGCCTGGGCGCATTATGCCGCTGCCCGGTTCCATTACCGCCGGCTGCGGCCTGTGCTGGGCTATGCCGTTCTCGGGCGACGCCCTCGCCGCCTTCCGCGCCGCCACCGAAGGCCATATTACCCCCGCCGACTACCACCAGCTCGTCCTCTAACCACCAAAACCACCGCATTGGGGACAGGCACCTTTGTGGTGGTTTTAGTCCATGTGGACGAAACAGCTTCGAAACACGGATTTTGCACGTCAGGTACTCAAAAACGCATCTACCTGCATCGTAATCAAAACGAAACATCCGCTCGTCGGCTTATGCGTAACTTTGCTGCAACAGTGCGATATTATCCATACTCGATAAAGCTCACGGCGCATAGGGCGCCGCGAACGACACCTTTCTTATCCATCAATTGGAGGAAGCATGAGCTACACGCAGAAAGTTCTCGACGAGCTCAAGGCCCGCTATCCCGAGCAGCCTGAGTTCATCCAGGCCGCGACCGAGATCCTCGGCACCATCCAGCCGGCGCTCGACGCCCATCCCGAGTACGAGGAGGCCGCCCTTCTGGAGCGCCTCGTCGAGCCCGAGCGCATCGTTATGTTCCGTGTTCCCTGGGTCGACGACCAGGGCAAGGTCCAGGTCAACCGCGGCTACCGCGTCGAGTTCAACTCTGCCATTGGACCCTACAAGGGCGGCCTGCGCTTTAACCCGACGGTCACCCTGGGCATGCTCAAGTTCCTGGGCCTGGAGCAGATCCTCAAGAACAGCCTGACCACCCTTCCCATGGGCGGCGGCAAGGGCGGCTCCGACTTTGACCCCAAGGGCAAGTCCAACAACGAGATCATGCACTTCTGCCAGTCCTTCATGACCGAGCTCTACCGCCACATCGGCCCCAACACCGACGTTCCCGCCGGCGACCTGGGCGTTGGCGGCCGCGAGGTTGCCTACATGTTCGGTCAGTACAAGCGCCTGACCAACGAGTGGACCGGCGTCCTCACCGGCAAGGGCCTCTCCTTTGGCGGCTCGCTCGCCCGTACCGAGGCCACCGGCTACGGCCTGGTCTACTTTGTGGACGAGTACCTCAAGAGCCGCGGCGATTCCTTCGAGGGCAAGAACGTCGTCGTTCACGGCTCCGGTAACGTCGCCATCTACGCCGTCCAGAAGGTCGCCCAGCTCGGCGGCAAGGTGCTGGCCTGCTCCGACACCCACGGCTGGGTCGAGGATCCCGACGGCATCGACTACACCGTGCTCGAGCACGTCTACAACCAGAAGCGCTCTGGCCACGACAAGGGCGTCACGCTCGCTATGTACGTCGACGAGAAGCCCAACGCCGTGTGGCACGAGGGCGACGGCCGTGGCGTGTGGCAGCTGGCCTGCGACATCGCGCTGCCCTGCGCTCGCGAGAACACGCTGCTGCTCGAGGACGCCCAGGCGCTCGTCGCCAACGGCTGCAAGGTAGTCGGCGAGGGCGCGAACATGCCCACGACCATCGAGGCCACGACCTACTTCCAGGAGAACGGCGTCGCCTTCATGCCCGGTAAGGCTGCCAACGCCGGCGGCGTGCTCGTGTCCGGCCTGGAGATGAGCCAGAACGCCGAGCACCTGTCCTGGACCTTCGAGGAGGTTGACGGTAAGCTCGAGCAGCTCATGCGCGGCATGTTCCACAACGTGGACGACACCGCCAAGGAGTACGGCGAGGAGGGCAACTTCGTCATGGGCGCCAACATCGCCGGCTTCCTGAAGGTCGCCGACGCCATGCTCGCCCAGGGCGTCTGCTAAACCCTGCCTGACATAGCATTTGATAAGGCTTCCAGCTATCGCGGCTGGGAGCCTTATCTTTCCCGAAGGCTTCCTCATAACTTGCGGTGAAATACGGATTGTTTGGCGCTCTGAACCCGCCAGTCAGTCCGTATTTCACCGCAAGTTATGGATGGGTGGGTGGATTTTGTCCTGCAACGGCGTGCGGCTCCTCGTTTGGTACACTTAAAAGCACTGGACAAGTGAAGAGATGGGGGAGAACGTGCTCAAGTTCGGTACCTACGTCCGTGTTGGAAACGCGGCCGAAGCCTATGAGCTCTTGCAGAAGAACCGCAACAACAAGATTGTGGGCGGCGGCATCTGGATGCGCCTGGGTTCGCGTCGTGTGGCGACGGCGATTGACCTTTCGGCCTGCGGACTCGATCAGATCGAGGAGACCGAGACCGAGTTTCGCATCGGTGCCATGTGCACCCTGCGCCAGCTCGAGCGTCATCCCGGGCTCAACGCGCTTGTCAACAATGTCTTTGAGTTCGCCGTCCACGATATCGTGGGCGTGCAGCTGCGCAACACCGCCACGGTGGGCGGCAGCATCTACGGCCGCTTTGGCTTCTCGGATGTGCTCTCGGCCTTCCTAGCGCTCGATTCCTATGTCGAGCTGACGGGCGCCGGCCGCGTGCCGCTCGCGGAGTTCGTGCGGATGGGCTACGTGCGCGACGTGATTGAGCACGTGGTGGTCGTCAAGCACGACTATCGCGCGAGCTACGAGGCCGTGCGCAAGGCTGCGACCGATTTCCCCTCGCTTAATGTCACTGCCGCCTGGTGGGACAACTCCTGGCATGTCACCGTGGGCGCCCGTCCGCTGCGTGCGACCCTGCTGCAGGGCGAGGCATGCGGCCTTACGAGCGAGCAGCCTTCCGAGGACGAGCTTCGCGCCCTCGCCGCGTCCGTGCGCGCGCTGAGCTACGGCACCAACCTGTGGGGCTCGGCCGAGTACCGCCGCCGCATCTCGGCTCCGCTGGCGATCCAGGCCGTTCGCCGCGCCGCGGGCATCGAGCTTTCGGCCGCGCTTGCCCGCGAGTTCGAGACCGTGCAGATTCCCAAGTTCGCCACGGACGAGTATTCCTGCCGCCGCGTGCCCGGCGTCGATTCTAGCGAGGTGCGCTAATGGCTGCCAAACTCATCGATCTTTCCTTTACGCTCAACGGCCGCAAGGTCAAGGTTCAGATTGCCCCCGATACTATGCTGTTTGCGCTGCTGCGCGAGCAGGGCTGCGCGTCGGTGCGCTGCGCCTGCGAGACCACCAACTGCGGCCTGTGCACGGTATGGCTCGACGGCGACCCGGTGCTGAGCTGCTCGGTTCCCGCCGCGCGCGTCGAGGGACGCTCCATCACCACGCTCGAGGGCCTCAAGGCCGAGTCCGAGGCACTTGCCCGCGCGATGGCTGCTGAAGGCGCCGAGCAGTGCGGTTTTTGCGCCCCCGGCCTTATCATGAACGTGCTGGCCTTGGCCCGCGCCGCCAAGGAGGACCCGAGCCTCGTCGCCACGCGCGAGGAGCTCTCGCGCCAGCTTGCCGGCAACCTCTGCCGCTGCAGCGGCTACGAGAGCCAGCTGCGCGCCATCGTCCGCTTCCTCAACGAGTCCGGCGTGCAGGTGGGCTTTGAGATGCCCGAGCTGCCGGTCAATAACACCAGCTCCGACGGCGTTACGTACAAGCAGATCACCCACAAGCAGCCCAAGAAGGACTCGAAGGCGCTGCTCGAGGGCCGTCCCGTCTACACAGGCGATATGGTGCCCGCCGGCGCGCTCATCGTCAAACTCAAGCGCAGCCCCTATGCCCGCGCCAAGATCCGCTCCATCGACACGTCGCGTGCCCTCAAGGTGCCCGGTGTCGTGGGCGTCTATACCTACGAGGACGTGCCCCAGCGCCGCTTTACCATTGCCGGCCAGAGCTATCCGCAGCCCTCGCCCTACGACCGACTGATCCTCGAGAACCTCGTGCGCTATCAAAACGAGGAGGTGGCGATCGTCGCCGCCGAGACCGAGGAGGCCGCCGACAAGGCGCTCAAGCTCATCAAGGTCGACTACGAGGTGCTCGAGCCGTTGCTCGACTTTACCAAGGCACTCGATAACGACATCGTGGTCCACCCCGAGGGCGACGTGACCTTTATGTTCCCGCAGGGCGGCGACGTGCCGCGCAACCTGGTATGCAGCGGCGTCAGCGACTTTGGCGACCTGGACGAGGCCTTCGCCCAGAGCGACATCGTCTTTGAGCGCACCTACACCAGCCAGGCCACGCAGACCGCGCCCATGGAGACCTTCCGCGCCTTCGCGACGACCGACGCGTTCGGCCGCATCTCGGTGACCACCTCCACGCAGGTGCCCTTCCACGTGCGTCGCATGATCGCGCAGTCGCTCGACATTCCGCAGTCGCAGGTGCAGGTCATCAAGCCGCGCATCGGCGGCGGCTTTGGCTCCAAGCAGTCGGGCTGCTGCGAGATCTTCGTGGCGTTCGTCACCCAGCAGACCGGCCGTCCGAGCTACTGCTGCTACACCCGCGAGGAGACCATCACCGCGGGTAACTCGCGCCACCAGATGCAGATGACCGTCAAGATGGGTGCCATGAACGACGGCACCATCACGGCCATCGACCTGCATACGCTGTCCAACGCCGGAGCGTACGGCGAGCACACCACCACGACGATCGGCCTTTCGGGCCACAAGAGCCTGCCGATCTACAACCATGTGAAGGCGAGCCGCTTTAGGTGGGACGCCGTCTACACCAACACCAACCGCGGCGGCGCGTATCGCGGCTACGGTGCCACCCAGGGCCAGTTTGCCGTGGAGAGCGCCGTCAACGAGCTCGCCGACATGCTGCACATGGACCCCGCCGACCTGCGCCTCAAGAACATGGTGCGCGAGGGCGAGATCATGCCGCAGTACTACAACGAGAAGCTCAACGCCTGCGCGCTCGACCGTTGCCTGCTGCGCGCGATGGACATGATCGGTTGGCGCGACAAGCCGTTGGCCGTCGACCTGGGCGACCGTGTGCGCGCCCTGGGCTGCGCGCTCACCATGCAGGGCTCGGGTATTTCCAACGTGGATATCGCCGGTATCGACATGCGCCTGGAAGAGGATGGCTTTATTACGATTTCGACCGGCGCCACCGATAACGGCATGGGCGTCGATACGATTCTGGCGCAGATTGCCGCCGAGGAGCTGGGCGTGGAGAGTTCGCTGATCGTGGTGCGCGGCGTGGACACCGACGTGTCGCCGTTCGACGCCGGCTCGTATGCGAGCTCCGGTACGTACGTGACGGGCCTTGCCGCCAAGAACGCCGCGACCGAGCTGCGCGAGAAGATTTGCGCCAAGGCCGCCCAGATGTGGGACGTGGACGCCGCCGACGTGGTCTTCGATGGCCAGTACGTGCGCCTGTCCGACGAGCGCGCCGCGCGTGAGCAGAACCGCTACCTCACGCTGCGCGACTTTGCCAACCTGTGTGTCAAGAACATCGAGGGCGGCGACGCGCTGACCTCGCACGCTTCTGCCTGCCTGCCCGTTTCGCCTCCGCCGTTTATGGCCGGCATTGCCGAGGTCGAGGTCGATAAGGCTACCGGCAAGGTGACTGTGGTGGACTACGCCGCTGCCGTTGACTGCGGCACCGTGATCAACGAGGCGCTCGCACGCGTCCAGGCCGAGGGCGGCATTGCCCAAGGTATCGGTCACGCGCTCTACGAGATCGTGGAGCACGACGACCGCGGTCGCCTGCGCACCGGCAACTTTATGAGCTACAAGCTGCCCACGCGCCTGGATATCGGCAGCATCCGCGTGGCCTTTGAGCCGAGCTACGAGCCGACGGGCCCGTTTGGCGCCAAGTCGATCGGCGAGGTCGTCATCAACACGCCGCTCGCCGCCGTGGCCTCGGCCGTCGCACACGCCACCGGCCACCAGGTCCGCTCGCTGCCCATCACGCCGGAAAAGGCGCTGCTAGGGGAGTAGGCGAGCTCGCTCGCTTCCCGTCCGGAAACTGCATCCCATTTTTCAGCCGAAATCTGGGATGCAGTTTCCTTTTGAAGCCCTTCGCGGAAAGCGCGACCCGGAATATCGGTTCAAAATGGGACGCGCTTTCCCTTGCTCGTGCCATTCACTCGTGGTGAGGTCGTGAGCCTAAAAAGGTGTGCGTGCGCTTGCCGTTCGTATCTGCTATCATTCCTAGTCTGTGCGCTCATGCGGGCGTGGCGGAATTGGTAGA
>CAKUGH010000019.1 GCA_934654605.1 uncultured Collinsella sp.
CATCATAGGCTTTTGCGCGGGTAGAATGCATGGATAACTTGATGCTTACGGGCGACGGAAAGGAATCGTTGCATGGACCAGGATAAGACGACCGTAATGGGTGGCTACGGCTCCCCGCGGACGGGCAATGGCGCCGATGAGACCCGCGTCGTGCCGAATCCCGGCTACGCTGCTCCCGATGCGACCCAGGTGTCGGCCGATCCCACGCGCGTTGTGAATTATGGAAACGCAGCGCAGGACCCGTATGGTGCCTCGTCGCAGAGCCCCTACGGCAACGCGGCGGCAGACCCTTATGATGACCTGCTGCAAAACCCCATTCCGCAACCTCAGCAGACGACATATATGCCGCGCACGGCACAGCCGCGCTACGAGTCGCGCGACGGATATACGCGCGAGCCGTATCGTGAGTATCCCAAGTCCATCCCTCAGTATGGCGAGGACGAGGAGAAGAAGCCCTCGCGCTCGTCGAGCGTAATCAAGAAAATCCTGATTGTGCTGGCGATTTTCTTTGCCCTGTCGGTTGTGTTTGCCATCGTGTCGGGCATGCTCAACAAGCGGGGCGCTACGACCGACACTACGACCGAGCAGGCTGAGACCACTCAGTCTGCCGCCGTCGACCTGAGCGATATCCCGGGGCAGTATTGGTCCAATGCCAAGAAGCTCCTCAAGTCGCGCGGGGCCGACCTTTCGAACGCCGTCATCCTGACCGATGATGGCTCGACGCCCGTCGTCGATGCCAATTGGGTTGTTACGTCTGCCTACTACAACGACAACGGCAACCTGGAGGTTCAGCTCACGCGCAAGGACGGCTCGTCGGGCAACGTGTCCGGCGATCAGGGCACCACGGACAGTTCGAGCTCCAATACGCTGGAGGACCTGAGCAACAAGGCCCAGGAGCTGGGAGATAAGGCCCAGCAACTGGGCGACACGGCTCAGAATCTCGGTGACACAGCGCAGAACCTGGGCGACATGGCGACGAACGCCTGGGATACCCTGCAAAACGGTATTTCGGGCGCGCAGGGCAATTAACAGCTAAGCGGGCTACAGCTGCTCTGCTGGGCGGTCGGGCGAGCTAAAGCCGGAGTCGAACGTGACGACGCACGAGGCATCGGGCCGGCGCTCGTGCACGATGCGCGTGACGAGCTCCAGCAGTTCCTCGTCGGATATGTCAAAGCCGTCGGGACGAACCAGGTCAAATGACACAAAGCCGTCGTGCTCATGCAAGTCGTGGATGGAAAGCGCGGGATCGATCTGCGTGACGCCGCGCTTGACCCAGCCGCGCAGGTCGTCGCCGGTGGTGGCGATGGGGTCGCAGTGCAGCGTGATACCGATGCCCATCTGCCGTTTGATATCGTGCTCGATGGTGTCCAGGATCTCGTGATGTTCAAACGCATCGCCCTCGCCGGGCATTTCCACGTGTGCGCTTGCAAACTGGCGGCCGGGGCCATAGTCATGCACCATGAGGTCGTGCGTGCCTAGGACCTGCGGATACGACATGATCTTGTCGCGGATTGCCTGGACGAGCTTGGGGTCGGGCGCTTGCCCCAACAGCGGGCTGATGGCGTCGCGCACCAGGCCCATGCCGCTGATGCAGATGAAGATACCCACACCCAGGCCTGCCCAGCCATCGAGGTCAAAGCCGGTCGTCTGCGAAATAAGCGCTGCGGCCAGGACCGAGGCCGAGGTAATGACGTCGTTTTTGGAATCCTGCGCCGTGGCGATAAGCGTCTCGGAATCGATGCGGTTGCCCAGCGTGCGGTTGAATGCCGCCATCCATAACTTGACGAGCATGGACAGGACAAGGGCTGCCATCGAGAGCGCCGAATACGCGGTGGGGGAGGGCTTGATGATCTTGGTGACCGACTCCAAGATCAGGTTGATGCCGACGGCGCAAACGAGGACGGCAACAAACAGCCCTGCCAGGTACTCATAGCGGCCGTGACCATAAGGGTGCCCTTCGTCGGCCGGGCGGCTGGCAAGGCGGAATCCGAGCAGGCTCACGATGTTGCTCGAGGCATCGGAGAGGTTGTTGAAGGCGTCGGCGACAAGCGAGACGGAACCCGCGAGCAGACCGGCTATACCCTTGGCCAGGCACAGCGTAATGTTGAGGCCGATGCAGATGAGGCTTGCGGCAAAACCCGCGTTGGTGCGGCAGGAGGTATCGACCGGCTTGCTTTCGCTGCCGGGAACAAGCGTATGTACCAGCCGATTTACAAATAGCATAACGATCGTCCTCACAATCATGCTTAAGGGGATAGTGTAGCTCGCGCAGACGCCACGTGTACCGATGCTTAGAAAATGCAGCAATGGTCTGCCGGCGCTAACGGGCGCGAGGCGGAGGGGGACGACTGCCCGCGCCTTCGAGTTCACTGCGCCTTCCCGTCCGACCGAGTGGTCCATTTTGGGCCACATGGGTATGGGCACGCGCCGATTTGCTCGACATACTTAATGTCGACAGCCCCTGTGCAAAGGAGGACGTTTCCATGGACGAGATGTTTGCCATTAAATGCCAAAACTGCGGCGGCCCCATGTATTCTCACCAGGCAAAACGCAGCTTTGAGTGCGCCTATTGCGGAACGGTTATTCCATGGCAGGCGGATGCCGGGGAGCCCAAGAGCGCCCTGGGCATTCGCCATACGCCGCTGACGGTGGTGGACGGGCTGCTCAAGCTCACCCATGTGTCGCAGCTCGAGCGCCCAGAGGACCCGGACTGGTATTTCTTCAATTCGCACTGGCGCAATCAATCGGTTCTGGAGCATCTGCTGTGGGAAGATCGCGGGACGGCACAGGAGTTCCAAGAGGCGACGCACGTGAGCATTCCGTGCCCCTTCTGCGGTGCGTCCTTTGAGGGCGAGTCCACTCAGCGTGTATTTGAATGCCCATCGTGCGGCAACAAGATTGGCGTCGCGGACTTGCTCAAACCTGGCACGTTTAGCAAGCGCCTGACCATGGGCGTGGGTGCCGAGTATGTTCCCGAGCAGGGCATTCCGTGTGAGATATCGCCGCAGCAGGCGCGTGCCAACGCTCTGCAGCTGGTGCGTCAGTATCCGGTCGCCTTTGCCGGGCATGATGTGGAAGATGCGATCCAAAACGACATGATGCTCTTCTATTTCCCCATGGCGCTGGCGGACCTGCGCATGATGGCGTCCTTCCCGGGCAAGGGCCTGAGCAAGGAGACCCTGGTGTACTACGAGGTGCTCGATTGGGCATACCCCAGGGCCAACTACCTGGACGTTCGTCTTATGGGAATTTTGGAGCCGTGGGACTTTGGCAGGGTGGGACCGTTCGATCCCGCCATGCAAGAAGGCGACTTCCGCGTCGTCTCGGTCGATGCGTCCACCAAGGACCAGGTGGTCATTGATAAGCTGGCGCTCGACGTTGCGGGCAACGACGCCGAGGCGACCCTGGGGCTCAATAAAAAGAGCATCCGCACGTGGGCGCGCAAGGCCCGCAAGCACAAGGACGGCCTGGTGATGGTGCCAGTCTACTTTGTCGATCGCCCGGCTTCGGATAGTCGCGACGACGAGCAGGTGCGCATCGCCGTGAACGGCCAGACGGGTCGTGCAGCGGCGGTGGTGTTTAGCGACAAGCGCGAGACGCATATCGTGGCGCCGCTCAATCCGAGCGTGGTGCTGTCGAGCGAAAGCACTGTGCATGCCACGCCCATCGAGGTCAAATACGTTAAGTCGCCGTTCCTATACCAGATCGTACGACGCGGAGGCAGCGAACAACCGCGCCAGGTGGCAGCCACAGCCGAGGGCTCCTACCGAGAGGAAAAGCCCAAGCGCAAGGGGCTGCTTGGTGCGATCTTTGGGAAGTAGGGGGCGGTGCCGACTGGCGCTGCGGTGTGACAACTAGGGCTACGGGGTAGCTCGCAGGAGTGCGGGCCGCCCCGTTTTTATGCGACGACAAAGCACGTGGGCGCTCCATTAAACGCTCATGCTCACAGCGCAAACGTTGGGCAACATTACGTTTGCCGATAGCTATTAAAAAATGTCCGCCCGCGGTAGTAGTCTAATCGTAAGGCGTTTCCAGCCTCTCGGGTTCTAGGAAGAAGCGGATGGGAGAGTAATGCAAAAGACCATGATGGACTCTATTCCCATAAGCTCACGGGCCCGTGCACTATGGGCAAAAACGGGCGGCGCGGAAGAGCGTAACCTGTGGTCGCCTCTTTATGTTCATATGGCCGATTCTGCGGGTGTTGCGCGCAAGCTTTGGAACGAATGGCTGGCGGAATCTGTCAAGCACCAAATCGTGAACGCATTTGGCTGTGACGACTCTGCAACGGCGGCACTCGTTACCTGGCTTGCTGGTATCCACGACATTGGCAAGGCGACGCCAGGCTTCCAGTACAAGGTCTCGGAGCGGGCAGAACTTGTTGAACAAGCGGGGCTTCAGGTTCCGAGCCCCCGCATGATGAACCACCCTCCATCGCACGCCTTCATGAGTGAGGTGATCCTCGAAGATTGGCTCGATGGACGCGGTTGGGACTGCTCGTGGACATTCGGGTGCATTCTGGGAACGCATCATGGAACCACACCTTCGTCCGATAGCGTGCTCGACGACATAACGAGCGCATCGCGTAATTTTCCCAACGAGAACTTGGGTGATGACGATTGGCGTGCCGTCCAAGAGGAGCTTCTTGGCTGGATGTTTGAGGAGTCGGGGATGGCGAAGTTCGAGAGTGTCTTTAGCTCGTCACCTGTTCCTCAACCAGAACAGGCACTCGTCTCTGCGCTGGTTATCGTTGCCGATTGGATTGCCTCAAATTCAGATCTGTTCCCTCTTGACTCTTGCATCGGCTCTTACGACGAATTTATCAAGCGCACCGATGCCGCATGGGCTTCGCTGGCGTTGCCCTCGGCGTGGCAGGCGATGCCGGTAAAGGAAGAGGGACAAGAGCTGTTTCATCACCGCTTTATTGGTCTTCCTGAGGATGCGAGCTTGCGTCCAGCGCAGGAGCAGGCGATGCAGGCGGCATCCGACATGGACGGCGCAGGGCTACTCATTATCGAAGCGCCCATGGGCAACGGCAAAACAGAGGCCGCACTGATGTGCTCAGAGATTATGGCTCCGAAAACCGGGGCAGGGGGAATCGCCTATCTTCTGCCGACAATGGCAACTTCCAACGCGATGTTCAAGCGCGTTAAAGATTGGCTCGAGTGCGTTCCTGATTCGCGGGGCCGCAGTACGCAGTCGATGCAACTTTTGCATAGCAAGGCGGCTTTGAACCCGGACTACGACAGCCTGCGAAGCTGGGGACGCACTTGGATGGGGGACGACGCGAAAAAGAGCGTTGAGGAAGATGTGACAGCGCATCAGTGGTTTGGCGGAAGGAAGCGTGGTCTTCTGTCGTCATTTGTTGTGGGCACGGTCGATCAGCTGCTTATGGCGGCGCTTAAGGCGCGTCACGTGCAGCTTAGGCACTTGGGCCTTGCCGGAAAAGTTGTCATAATCGATGAGGTTCATGCCTACGATGCCTACATGAATGTCTATCTTGACCGTGTGCTCACGTGGCTTGGCGCTTATGGCGTGCCGACCATACTGCTTTCGGCAACGCTTCCCGCTGAGCGCCGCAACGAGCTTATCCGTGCCTATCGGGGTAGGGATAGATAATCCACTCGTCGCGCATCAAAGCGGAAAGATATTCCGGAAGCTCCTCGTAAAGCATCGGGATTGCCGTCGTACCCGCTCGTTACAACGGCAACCCGAAATGGAGCGCTAGACGATAGCATGTACCGAGCATGCGATGGCCCTTCGATCGGAACAAACGTTATTGTCGAACGATTGGAAGACGACGATGCTACGCTGGTTGCACAATTGGAGGACTTATTGTCCGATGGTGGTTGCGCGTGCGTGTTACGAGACACTGTTTCCCGTGCCCAAAGTTCCTACGAGCGGTTGAAGACTGCCTTTGGCGATTCGTGCGTAAAGCTCGTCCATTCGCGCTTTATTGCCGTCGACCGCATGGAAAATGATGCGGAACTGCTGCGACTGCTTGGTCCCGACCCTGCCGACAGGCCCAGTAAGCTCATCGTGGTGGGTACGCAGGTGATCGAGCAATCCCTCGACATTGATTTTGACGTAATGATCACCGATATAGCCCCTATCGACCTTTTGCTGCAGCGAATGGGGCGCCTACACCGCCATGAACGCGGGGAAAATCAGAGGCAGCGTCCGGAAAAGCTCAGGCAAGCACGTTGTTTTATCACGGGCATCGAGGACTGGGCGACCGCTCCGCCTAAGGTGAATAGGGGTATAGAGAAGGTCTATCACCCTGCGATGCTTTTGCGCAGCCTGCTTTCGTTGAGGGCAAAGAGCACTGATGAGGGGACGGCTATGGTCAATCTGCCTCATGATATTGCGGGCCTTGTCGAGCAGACGTATTCGCGAAGCATTACAGCGGAAGATTTGTGTGATGCGGGTGCGGCACCGGAATGGGTCCATGCTTTACAAGGTGCGGAAGAGGAACTGGAGAAGACAAAAGAGAACAAGCAGCTCAAGGCGAATGCCTGGCTTCTGAGCAAGCCACAGAAGGCGACGCAAAGTCTTATTGACTGGCTGAATGAAACCTTCTCGCTTACAGACGAGACAAAAGCACGCGCTGCCGTTCGCGATTCTGGTGACACGGTTGAGGTTATTGCGGTCCAAGTAAGCAACGACGGCTTCACGCTGCTTCCCTGGGTCACCGACATAAAGGGGGGCCGTCCGTGTCAGGGCTATTTGGGGGATGGAAGTGAAGCGCCTGACGATGAGGTTGCCCGCCTTGCGGCGAGTTGCACCGTGAGCCTGCCATTCTGGCTATCGTCTGAGCAGGTAATTGATGCCCTGGAGATCAAATCTCAGGCGCTCAGATGGCAAGAGTCAAGATGGCTTCAAGGCCAACTGGTCTTGGCGTTTGATTCAAACCTAGATACGGTGATAGAAACGAAAGATGCTATCTATCACATGCACTATTCGCGTAAAGCTGGGCTTGAACTTGTTGGAACAGTGAGGAAGAAAGGAGATGCGCAATGAGCCAGAATGTGAGTTTTAACCTCGTGGACGAACCATGGATCTGCGTTCGCGATTTGGACGGGGCGACGCGCGAGGTGTCACTGCTCGAGCTATTTGAGCAAGCGTCAAGCATCAAGTGCTTGGCTAACGATTTACCCACACAGGATTTTGCGATTCTGCGCGTTTTGTTGGCAGTGCTGCAAAGAGCAATTTCTCCGACGTTCGACGATGACGACGTTCCAGCGGAGGTTTGGGGGCGCCTATGGCGTGCGCACGAACTGCCCATCGACCAGATTCATGAATACCTCGACGAGTGGCACCATCGTTTCGATCTGTTTGACGAGGAACAGCCTTTTATGCAGGTCGCTGGTCTGCATACGGCAAAGAACGAGTTCTCTGAAATAAGAAAGGTGATCGCGGACATACCGGATGGGGATGCGCTCTTTTCGCTTCGATCAGGCGAGGGGGCGGATCGTCTGACTTTCTCGGAATCCGCGCGCTGGCTTATTCACGTTCACGCTTTTGATACTGCTGGAATTAAAAGCGGAACGGTTGGCGATGTGCGCGTTAAGAAAGGGAAGAGCTATCCAATTGGTATCGGATGGTCGGGCTGTTTAGGAGGGTTGTGTTTTGAGGGCCCTTCGCTTAAAGAAACCCTCTTGCTTAATACTATTCTCTGCAGCGATGAGATAAATGAGCTGTTTTCGGACAATGATTTGCCTTGTTGGGAGAAGACGACAGCACCCGCTGGAGTTGATGACCTTACTCCGACTGGTAGGCTTGATCTTTACACGTGGCAAGCTCGAAGAACTCGTTTGATTCCTGAGGGCGACTACGTGGTTGCCGTGGTTTTGACGAACGGCGACAAGCTGGTGCAGATTAACCGTCAGGGCTATGAACCCATGACGGCATGGAGGCGTAGCCCGAACCAGGAAAGACAGTTGAAATTGCCTCTAGTTTACCTGCCCAAGATGCATCAGCCCAGAAGAGCCCTCTGGCGAGGTCTCGATTCCGTGTTTGGCGTAAGTTCGCCAGAAGCGGACTCAACCGTTCTTGGGTCCGGGCTGAAAGGTTGGGTCTCTTATCTTGCGAGCAGAGATGCGGGATGTCAGCTCGATAATGCGCTTATTCAAGTCCACGCGATTGGAATGGAGTATGGTACACAAAACTCAGTCGTCTCCAATGTCATCAATGACACGGTTGAGTTGAGTACATTTCTCCTGTCAAGCGAAGGGAAAGACCTGGCTGCTCTTGCCAAAAGCCTTGCTTCTTCAACGTCGGACGCGGTTTTTGCCTTGGGTACCCTTGCCGCAAACCTCTGTGTAGCGTCTGGCGGAAGCGGGGAAAACGAGCTTAGGAGCGCAAGAGAGAAAGCGAAGGCGCGGGCTTTCTTTGAGATTGATTCGCCGTTTCGTCAATGGCTTGCCGGCCTTAACGAGAGCAGCAACGCGGAAGTCGAACGGAAGCGGTGGCGCCGCACTGCCCGCGCGATTATCGAAGCAAATGCCAGTGCCCTTCTTCGCGAGGTTGGCCCAGAGGCAATCGTTGGAGCTCCTATGAAAACAAGCAAGGTAAACGGGTGGATGACGGCATCGCGAGCCAAGGCGATGCTCAACACCGCCCTAAAAAAGTCTCTGCCGCTTGAAGGGGACGAACCAAGAGATAAGGAGGTTTAGATATGACGGACAACAACGCGCAAAAGCCAGAGCAGCTTATGCTCGCATATATGCACGGGCGCATATGCTCTATCCAAAACGACTATCTGTCTGCTAGCGGAAAACCACGAGGAGCACGAAAGCTGGCAGCATTGCGCCATGCGCTTCTTATGCCCATAGGCTCAAACGCAGATGCATGGCCGCTTGAGTTCGAGGGCCTTCCTGCCGAGCTTGTGGGGAGAGGCGCCGAGCCATCGCGTGCCGAGATCGCTGTTCACGCCGCACTTACACTCTATGCGGTTCATCAACAGGGCAAGACCAAGCCAATGTATGTGCCTGGTGCTGAGCATTCGTTTGGCGCGGCCCTGCGTCAGCTCGTGCGTTGCGATAAAGAGCGCTACTCGAATCTTGAAGAGGGGGAAATGCCTCGAAAGTTCAGGGCTTTTATAACAGCTGATTCTATGGAAGAGACGCTTCACCATGCGAGGCAGCTTGTACAACAGCTGCGTGCTGACGAGATTCCCGTTGATTACGCGCGCTTTGCAGCACAGCTATACACACTGCAAAGCCCCTATACAGCAGATAAGGTGCGTCTTGCGTGGGGGCGTGAATATAGTCGAATACCAAAGGCCGAGTCCGGCATCGATGCCAGCCCTTCGGAAGAATAGTTGATGAGGGAAATGACCAAGAAAGGACCTGCTATGAAAAAGCCCCAGTTCATCGATATCCACATTCTTCAGACCGTCCCCCCGAGCAATATCAATCGAGATGATACAGGTAGTCCAAAAACAGCATATTTCGGCGGAGTCAAGCGCTCAAGGGTTTCAAGCCAAGCGTGGAAGAAGGCCACGCGCGATAGCTTCTCCGATTTGTTGGATGAGTCCGGTCTTGGTTGGCGTACGAAGCGCGCAGTGAGCTTGATTGCGGAAGCTATGACCGCTATTCTGCCGGACATTGAAGGTGATCAGGCCGAAATTGCTGCCGAGAAGGCTTTGGCAGCAACGGGCGTCAAAGTCAAAGGTGGCGAAACGGGCTACTTGCTGTTTCTTTCTTCAGGGCAGATCAAAGCCCTTGCATCGTTGGCGGCGCAGGCTTTTGAAGCGGGCGGGGCTGTCGACAAGAAACTCGCTAAGGAAATTCTTGACATCAAGAAGAAGCCGACGCTTAACAGCATCGATGTGGCGATGTTCGGGCGTATGGTGGCGGATGCTCCTGATTTGAACGTCGACGCCTCCGTTCAGGTCGCCCATGCCATTGGCATTGGGAAGATGAATCCAGAGTTCGATTACTTCACCGCTCTTGACGATTGCTCTCCCGAAGATAATGCCGGCGCAGCAATGATTGAGACAACGGAGTTCACGTCATCGACGATGTATCGCTATGCAACTATTGATGTGCTGCACCTTTGCGAAAACCTCGGTTCGGCTGCGGTTGCTTGCCGCGGCATCGAGGCGTTTTTGAAGGCATTCATCACTTCCATGCCCACGGGAAAGCAGAATTCGTTTGCAAACCGCACGCTCCCCGGAGCGGTTGTCCTTCAACTGAGGGATACGCAACCGGTTAGCTTGGTGAATGCGTTCGAAAAACCCGTCGAGACTGCTCGTGGGAAAAGCCAGCTCGAAATTGGCTGTGAGCGTTTGGCCAAGCAAGAAGAGGCAATTGACAAAGCGTTTGGCACGACGCCGTTAAAGACGTTCGTTATTGCCGCATCCCCAGATGTGCAGTCTCTTTCCGGTGCCATGGGTGTCGAAGGGGCATGTGATCTTGACGCCGCAATTGCGCAAATCTCGCAAGCGTGTGCTGCTTATCTGGCTGAAAATGGCTACCAAACCGAAGAGGTGGACTAGCTATGGCGGTCCTGCTGCTCAAATTGGCGGGTCCGCTGCAATCGTGGGGGTCGTCGAGTAGGTTCACCGAGCGCGGAACAGAGCACGAGCCGACGAAGAGCGGCGTTGTGGGCCTGCTTGCCGCAGCCTTAGGTCGTTACCGAACAGATCCCGTTGATGACCTTGCGGCACTGCGCTTTGGCGTGCGTATCGATCAGCCGGGAACGTTTCTAAGCGACTTTCAAACCGAGCACAAGCGAAAGTGGGACTCGCAAAGCGCTCGATGGGTATTAAGCGCGAAAAAGGACGATACCCTGCCTTTAACGTATCGTCACTATCTTGCCGATGCTGTGTTTGTTGCGGCACTTGAGGGCGATGGAGAGCTCTTGCAAAGGTGCGCCGAGGCGCTTGACGCTCCGGCGTTTCCCCTGTTTTTAGGTCGCCGTTCCTGTCCGCCCACGTGCAGAGTTCTTATTGGGCTGTTTGAGAATGTAACGTTGCTCCAAGCTTTGCGCAATCACCCCTGGGAAGCAAGCGAGAGATATCAGGGCAACTGGAAGTTTCGCGGCAAGGAAAGCGTTGACCTGGAGGTTCTCTGCGATAAGCAGACTTCTGACGAAGGCGAGGGCTACGATGTCTCGCTGCGCGACGTGCCCATCAGCTTTTCGCAGGAGCAACGCCTATATAGCTTTCGCACTGTTGCCCATGCAACAGTAACGGTGAGGAACCCAAATTATGTTGGCGCGCAGACCAACCATGACCCATGGTCTGCTCTGGGAAAGGAGGTATAGCCGATGTTCTTTACCCGGTTTCCCATCAATATGACGCGGAGGGAGTCGCGCGCGATGCTCGCCTCGCCCTATCGCATGCATGCGGCAATTGCTGGCAGCTTTCCCCCTTCGCAGACGAGCGGGGACGGCCGTGTGCTTTGGCGCGTGGATAGAATGCCTGATGGGGGTTCTTGCCTTTATATCGTGAGCCCCGGCAAGCCGAGCTTGATAGGGCTTGATGAACAAATCGGGTGGCCCGACTGCGAACCGCAGTGGGGCACGCGCGGATACGATCCGTTTTTGGGACGCATCTCGAACGGACAGACATATTCGTTTCGCTTGGTAGCGAATCCGTCGCTCAACAGAAGTACGCGTGGCGGCAAAAGTGACCTGCTAAACAGCGAGGGCGAACCTAAGAGAAACAGAATTGGCCACCTGACCATTCTGGAGCAAGCCGCCTGGCTCATCGGAGCTCAAGCATATAAGGGCACCGACAAGGAAGTGCCAAGCATTTTTGCGCCCGAGCGGGGATCACGTGCCCAAAGGAACGGTTTCGAGGTTTTGAGCGACGATGAGGGCTGCCCGAGCTTGATTGTTAGTAATTCCAACAGAATCTCGTTTACCAAGGGTGTCCAAGGAAACAAAGTCACCTTTGCGCGCGCCCAGTACGATGGTGTGTTGCGTGTGACCGATGCTAACGCTTTGCGCCATGCGCTTGTATATGGCATCGGGCACGCTAAAGGATTCGGATGCGGCCTTCTCACACCGGTTCCACTGGATAGGTGAGTGGCATGGGCGATATTCCTGGTACGATCAGGCCTGATTTGCGTGCGTTGCCCACGATAAAGGAGCGAATGACGTTTCTTTATGTCGAGCGATGCCTTGTGAGCAGACAAGATAGCGCAGTGAGCATAACCGATGCGCGCGGAACGGCGTATGTTCCCGCGGCTTCTCTTGGGGTGCTTATGCTGGGACCAGGGACCAATATCTCCCATCGCGCGGTTGAGTTGCTCGGCGATTCGGGAACAAGTGTGATTTGGGTGGGTGAGCACGGCGTTCGCTACTATGCGCACGGCCGATCGCTTACCCATTCATCTCGATTGATCGTCGCGCAGGCGGAGCTCGTGTCGAACACTCGAAAGCGTCTTGCGGTAGCGCGATTGATGTATGGTATGCGCTTCCCTGGCGAGGACGTATCGAGCCACTCGATGCAGCAACTCCGTGGCCGCGAGGGAGCTCGGATTCGAACGCTCTATCGGCGGCTATCGAAGCAATATGACGTTCCGTGGGCGGGGAGGGAATACAACCCTGACGATTTTCTCGACGCAAGTCCAATCAATCAGGCATTATCGGCTGCTCATGTATGCCTTTACGGAGTTGTTCACAGCGTGATTGTGGCACTAGGGTGCTCTCCGGCATTGGGATTCGTCCATGTTGGCCATGAGCGCTCGTTTGTGTATGACATTGCCGATTTGTATAAAGCTGAGGTGACGATCCCCATCGCTTTCGAAGTGGCCTCCGATCCCCCAGAGGATATCGGGGCGGAAACGCGTCGGCGCACTCGTGATGCGTTTCTTGACGGGAAGATAATGGAGCGCTGCGCTCGCGATATCAGGGGTCTGCTGCTGGGCGACTTCGAGGCAGAGGATGAGCCTGATGTCGATACGATGTTCCTCTGGGATGAGAGGCGCCCTGCCGTTGCTTTTGGAGTGTCCTATGGCAAGGAAAACGACATCCAGGTGGATGCCACCGAAGAGAATAACGGAGTGCTTGTGGAAGGATAACGGGTGATTGTTGTTGTTTTGGAAAAATGCCCCCTTGCACTTCGCGGCGACCTAACGAAATGGTTGCAGGAGATTAGCCTAGGCGTGTATGTGGGCAGGGTGAGCGCGCGTGTAAGGGACGAGCTTTGGAACCGCATTTGCAAAGAATGCAAAACAGGGCGTGCCACGATGGTTTTTTCTGCACGCAACGAGCAGCACCTCAACTATCGAGTGCACAACACCGCGTGGGAGCCTATCGATTTTGATGGCATCAAGCTGATGATGCGGCCTTCGCCTTCTCGCATGAAGGCCCTTGGCACGAAGAGAGTGGGCTGGAGTTACGCGGCGATGCGATCGAAGGCACGTCGCGGGAGCGTAGCAGCCGAAACGGACGAGCCGCGCGAATACGTTGTACTTGATGTTGAGACCACGGGGCTGGACCCAGACAAAGATGCGATTATTGAGATTGCCGCCATCAAAGTTGAGCAGGGTGTTGAGGCGGGCAGGCTCCATGAGCTTATTCGATACGAGAAAGGCATCCCAAAGAAGGTGGTCGAGCTAACAGGCATTACCGATGAGATGCTTGCCGAAAAGGGGATCGAGCTTGAGCGAGCGGTGAGCGGCCTGCTTTCCTTTGTTGGGAGCCGGATAGTGGTTGCGCATAACGCTTCGTTCGATACCGGCTTCGTGCAGGCGGCGTGCGAAGAATGCGACCTAGACGATTTTGACAATGAGTGCATCGACACCATTACACTGGCAAAGAAGAAGATGCCCGATGCGCCGAACTATCGCTTGAAGACCCTGCTCGGCCTTTTGAACCTTGACAATCAAATACCTCATCGTGCCGAGTCTGATTGTGAGGCGACCTTGAGCTTGTTTAGCAAACTGATTAAAATGGGGCCCACATCAAAGGGATAGGGTGTTTTGAGCTGGGATTTTTAAGTCTGCTCCCCGCACGCGCGGGGATGATCCCAAGCGCGCCGACAACTACGCGCTCCTGCATGGCTGCTCCCCGCACGCGCGGGGATGATCCCTGAAGGCCTCCATCGTGCGCAGCTACGAGGAGCTGCTCCCCGCACGCGCGGGGATGATCCCGCGACCGCGAGAACGTCGAGGAAGACCCGGACCTGCTCCCCGCACGCGCGGGGATGATCCCTCGTCAGCCGGTTGCCGTGGTCATGCAAGAGGCTGCTCCCCGCACGCGCGGGGATGATCCCGTCACGTCACGTTCGACCTCATCGCTCATGGCCTGCTCCCCGCACGCGCGGGGATGATCCCAACTACAACAGCTCCGCGCCTGATTACCAGTACTGCTCCCCGCACGCGCGGGGATGATCCCTTCATCGTCATGGCCCCCGAGGCCGCCGCGGCCTGCTCCCCGCACGCGCGGGGATGATCCCTCGTGGGGCGCGACGCCACGGTGGTCGTCAACCTGCTCCCCGCACGCGCGGGGATGATCCCAGCGGGTCGGGGAACTGCGCGGCCAGCAGCGTCTGCTCCCCGCACGCGCGGGGATGATCCCCCTGGCACACGGTCTTGGCGTACTGCATCTGCCTGCTCCCCGCACGCGCGGGGATGATCCCGGCGGCCGGCTACGGCGAGGGCCGCGCGTACGCTGCTCCCCGCACGCGCGGGGATGATCCCTGGGAGCAGCTGAAGACGATGCCGCGGGACCGCTGCTCCCCGCACGCGCGGGGATGATCCCAGAACAGGGTGCTGCTCGTGTATTCTTATTAACTGCTCCCCGCACGCGCGGGGATGATCCCGCAAGAGAGTACTTTGGACTGGGTCCTATGTACTGCTCCCCGCACGCGCGGGGATGATCCCGCCTCATTGTTTCCTATCTGGTTTTGGCGTTCCTGCTCCCCGCACGCGCGGGGATGATCCCGAGGCCCTGCTGTACCTCGTCGGCGTCCTCCTCTGCTCCCCGCACGCGCGGGGATGATCCCCGGCTCCCTCCAGATAACCTGCCAGGCCTGTGCTGCTCCCCGCACGCGCGGGGATGATCCCGCGCGTCGGCCAGGAACTCGAAGACCTCCGTGCTGCTCCCCGCACGCGCGGGGATGATCCCGTGCCCGTCGACGTGAGCGTGCAGTACGTCGACTGCTCCCCGCACGCGCGGGGATGATCCCGTGACTTTGTCGCGCGAGACGAGCAGCACCTCCTGCTCCCCGCACGCGCGGGGATGATCCCTTTGGGCTTTGACGTCGTTGCACCCTTAACAGCTGCTCCCCGCACGCGCGGGGATGATCCCTAGGCAAAATAGTAAGCCCGGACGTGCTAAAGCTGCTCCCCGCACGCGCGGGGATGATCCCTCGATATTCGCCATTGCCATCACCTATCTAGCCTGCTCCCCGCACGCGCGGGGATGATCCCTTGCAGATTACCGTCTACGCCGACGGCGACGCCTGCTCCCCGCACGCGCGGGGATGATCCTTACGCGCTCGAAACAAACGCCTGCACCTCGACCTGCTCCCCGCACGCGCGGGGATGATCCCTTCATCTCTTCCTCCTTCTGAAATAGGGAACTCTGCTCCCCGCACGCGCGGGGATGATCCCTAGCCGATTCCGGGGCGCTTTTGCGCCCCGGACTGCTCCCCGCACGCGCGGGGATGATCCCTCGGCAACCTCCTCGGCACCGTTCTCGATCTTCTGCTCCCCGCACGCGCGGGGATGATCCCTGTCCAATCAGGGACTCAAGGGATCCGAGGCCCTGCTCCCCGCACGCGCGGGGATGATCCCGACGGCGCCGACTCCATCATGCTCCCCAGGGTCTGCTCCCCGCACGCGCGGGGATGATCCCGGCATCCACGGATACGTCGAGAGGATGTAGGACTGCTCCCCGCACGCGCGGGGATGATCCCGCCCGCGTTCTCGGCTATGGACTCGGAGAGGCCTGCTCCCCGCACGCGCGGGGATGATCCCTAGCAGAGAGCCGCCGAGGGCGGCGAGAGAGACTGCTCCCCGCACGCGCGGGGATGATCCCGCGTAGAGCTGGTGGACGCTCCTGTTCGTGATCTGCTCCCCGCACGCGCGGGGATGATCCCAGCATTAGTGACGGCGATACGCTTATGCGGTTCTGCTCCCCGCACGCGCGGGGATGATCCCAAATAGAAAGAGACGCCATGCTGGGTCGTTACCTGCTCCCCGCACGCGCGGGGATGATCCCTGGTTACCGAAATGGAAGGCGATGAGCATCAGCTGCTCCCCGCACGCGCGGGGATGATCCCAAGCGCGTGAGCCCGGAGGAGTTCGCATCCGACTGCTCCCCGCACGCGCGGGGATGATCCCAAGCCGCTCTGTACGACCACGTACTGATTGGGCTGCTCCCCGCACGCGCGGGGATGATCCCGAACGGCCCCTCTCATACGGTGTCATTGCTACCTGCTCCCCGCACGCGCGGGGATGATCCTGCGATCACCTCAATCGTGGGCGGAGCCCTGCACTGCTCCCCGCACGCGCGGGGATGATCCCGCCTGACCCTTCACGATGTTGTAGACCACGCTCTGCTCCCCGCACGCGCGGGGATGATCCTAGGCTACGTTCCGCATATCACCTTCGGTATTACTGCTCCCCGCACGCGCGGGGATGATCCCGCAGGCGACAAGCGATACGATGGCAAGAATAACTGCTCCCCGCACGCGCGGGGATGATCCCATCCAGCTGGTGCATAAGGGCGACGCCGAAGGCTGCTCCCCGCACGCGCGGGGATGATCCCACGTCGACCGCCACCGGCATCATTGAGACGCCCTGCTCCCCGCACGCGCGGGGATGATCCCGTGAAGCCGAAACCCAGCTTTACGGCGCAGTTGCCGCAGTTCGCACAAGTGAATAGCTCTTTCATGCCTGCCCCAATCTCTCTGCGGGCAGTGTCGCGGCACGGTCACGCGGCATGAAAAAAGCCCCGCCGTGGCGGGGCCTGTTGGCTAGTTATTTAGTTCGCTTTCGAATATCTCGACTACATCGGCTTCAAGAGCATCCTCGAACTTATCCGGGCCAAACAGCTCGTAGTACTCCCTGCGATTCTCGTCGTCGTATTTGGCCTCTTTAAGCCATAGCTCCTGAACGGCTTTAGGCTTGGAATCGAGAACGTGACCTATAGCGTCGACGTCGTCTCTTCCGTCGAGATAGCTAACGGCTTCGTTGAGTATGTCATTCATGATGCTCAATCTTGAAACCGAACCTCTCCTCAATCGCCCGAAACAGCCTGTCCTCGTTGCCGCCGTAAAGCCTTTGGATCCTAAGGTACTTCACCTCATCGACATTATAGGACGCATCCGGCTCGGAAACCTTCTCGAACGTGTAGATACTTCCATCGTGAGCTGCGATTATCCCCATCTCGCAGCCCTTGCCGCCGACCGCCAAAAGGTCAGCCGCGCTAGGGATGCCAGAGGCCGGGTGGTTGTGGAGCAGCACTACGCGCCGACCGTCCCCGATTGCCGCCTCGACCTTCTTGCCGAACTTCGCCGGAGGGACCACGGTGCTGCCGACGGTCGAGTTACTGCTCCCCGCACGCGCGGGGATGATCCCACCGACGTTCTGAGGCAGTCCAGAATCGAGCTCTGCTCCCCGCACGCGCGGGGATGATCCCCCCAACAGCTCGCGCGAGGTGGTGAGCAGCGACTGCTCCCTGCACACGCGGGGATGATCCCATCTTGCGGAACACACGCGAGGGCGAGTGGATCTGCTCCCCGCACACGTGGGGATGATCCGACCCTCATGGAGTCGGTCGTCGCGTCAAATGACTGCTCCCCACACACACGGGGATGTTCCCTTCAAGAAGGTCATCCAAGGCGCACAGACGCTCTGCTCCCCGCACGCGCGGGGATGATCCCGGCACCAAGACGTTCGAGGTCCGCAAGAACGACTGCTCCCCGCACACGCGGGGATGATCCCTCCGAGCACGTCTACGTCGGGACCACCTACACCTGCTCCCCGCACACGCGGGGATGATCCCGAGGTATTGCACAATGAGGCCGGACCGGTCGTGTGCTCCCCGCACGCGCGGGGATGATCCCAAAATGGATATGTACAGAATAGATAAATACGCATGTCCCCGCACGCGCGGGGATGATCCCAACGAAGGCATGGTCAACACCGGCGGCAACGTGTGCTCCCCGCACATGTGGGGATAATCCCTGCCGCCTCGCCATTTCCAAATGGAACAGGAAATGCTCCCCGTGCGCGCGGGGATGATCTGGACAGTGGAAAAACCGCACAATTTGGAATGAGCGTTCCTTGTGCGGGGACCTGCTTGTGGTTGTTCTCCGCCGTTGCGCCGCCGCTTATCAGCCTAATAACTGAACGTTGTGGTCCGCGTGTTCGCGACGTTTTGGGACAGCGCTGGTCTAGCTGGTTATCAAACCCGCGGTGGTTTCATCTGATGTCGCTGCTCATAATGGGGCGTGCGGTATGCGTCCGGCCGCGCCGTGTACCTATTGAAAGTCGATCCGCGTGTGTACGCCGTCTTTTGCTGGCGGGTCGTACGGCGGCCATCTGTGGTGGTGTGGCCGTAGATGTAAATTAACGGTGGAGCGGCTGCAAAAGAGCCGTCTTACTGGGTAGAATCAGGTTGTGCCGCGGAACCCGCTCCTTGGTCGGTCAACTTCGAAAGCGCGGGCAACGCAGGTATTATCGTCTAAGGGTCGGTTGCAGCCGGCCCTTTTATATGACTCCCTTCGCTATCCGTTACTGCTTATATTCCCGCCAGATCGAGTAGAGGTTCCGGGCAGTGCCGGTTGCATACATCGAGAGGCGCAGGATTTCAAGAAACAAGTTCATAGGCTTCACCCCAATCGGAGATCGGAGCGTTGCCCGCAGGCGGATTCCGCGGCGGTCATAATTCTATTCTAAAGGCCGTGACAGGGGATATCCGACTCCTGTTTGGGGCAGTGTCGATCTGGCTGGTACTCAATCGAAATGACGCGAGAGATGAGGTTGGATGCCATCGACGAGTACGATATCGTTGAGTTTATCGGTTGTGTAGACGGTGAAGAGGGGCGGCGTTGTTCTGCCTATTTCCATTGTCGTGACATCGCTCCCCATGAAATGAGCTTCTTCGATGGCTGCGATTTTTGTCAGCAGATTATTGATGGCAAGCACTGTTGGGATATGTACGGCTGGGTCGTCCCGAACGAGCTTGTGCATAAGTTCGAGCCTGTATGGATTGAAAACGACAATGTAGAGCTCGAAAAATACTATTACGTCTGCGCGAGCTGGGAGGACCGCAACGGCCAGCCCTATGCCGTAGTCGACGGCAACCTCTCTGAGGAGGCCTATGCATGATTACCCTGCGCTGGGCATCAGGTGTCTCCTGTCACCATCAAACCAGTCTCCCAGGACTGATAAGATGAAGTGGCTTGGCGGTTCCGCCCTGGACTCGGTTCGGGGTTGGAACCGTCTTCTTTACTTACTTGGTTTCGCTGTGCCGCTGCTCTCTGATGAGATAATATGCTGGTAAAGGACGCGCACCCTGGTTAAGAACCGAGGCCCGCGTCCTTTTCAGTTTCTCGGCTGCCCTGTCAGCATCTATGACGTTCAGGCTATCGATGGCTCTGAGTTTTAGCTTGGGGCGGTAGATGTAAATAAACGGTGGAGCGGCTGCAAAAGAGCCGCTCCACTGGGTAAAATCAGGTTGTGCCGCGGAACCCGCTCCTCAGCTACTCAAACTTCGGAGACGCGGGCAACGCAGGTACAGACGTCTTAAGGGGGCCGGGTGCAACCGGTCCCCTTTTCATGACTCCCTTCGCTATCCGTTACTGCTTATATTCCCGCCAGATCGAGTAGAGGTTCCGGGCAATGCCGGTCACATACATCGAGAGGCGCAGGATTTCAAGAAACAAGTTCATAGGCTTCACCCCAATCGGAGATCAGAGCGTTGCCCGCAGGCGGATTCCGCGGCGGTCATAATTCTACCTCACGGGCCGCGGCGGGGGGGTATCTGATCCCTGTTTTGGGGCGATGTCCATCAGCATGGATGACCGGGCTATAATCACGCCATATTCTGGAGTTGGAATGCCGCTGGGGATACGAGCGGGAATCGAGGGGGCGGATGGAAAGGCTCAATGAAGAGCAAGCGGCGCTGCTGTCTTCCATGGGGCTGCCGTTTTCGTTCGATAAGATGACAGATGACGAGCTGATGGCCGTTGAGGACGCGCTTGCCGACGAGATGCAGATGAACGGCCTGAACGATGCGGGCGACGGGCTGAACGAGCGCGGCGAGTTGTGTCGCTCGATCATCGTGGCGATGCCGGACTAGTCAACGCATTTCTGGTGGCGATTTCCGATCCATTTCTTCTGAAGAGGCGACCTAAAACAAACACCGCTCAATTAGGTCCTTGCCGCGTAGGACATCGATCCATTCCTGCGGAATTGCGTCGATGCCGTATGCCGTGCCTGCGAGGGCGCCTGCGACGGCTGCGGTGGTGTCGGTGTCGTCGCCCAGGTTGACGGCAGCAAGCACGCACTCTTCGTAGCTGTTGGTGTTGACGAAGCACCAGATGGCGGCCTTAAGCGTGTCGCGCACGAAGCCGCCGGACCTGATTTCGTGCTCGGGCGCGTTATTCAGGTGGAGTGCCCATTCGGGGAGCACGTCGTTCATCACGCCCCTTATCAGCTCGACAAATATGACGCATGCTTCGGTCGACGTTTTATGGGCGTGCGTGATTGCTGAGACCGCGCAGATCTCTTCGTCCGTCGCGTCGGTGAACGCAAGAGGTGCGATGCGCATGAGCGAGCCGTTACCGTTGTCGCGTTCGCCGGAGCCTCCTTTGCCGGAGCGAAGTGCGCGGGCAGTCGTGCCGCCGTAGTCGAAAACGCCGTCGATCGTATAGTCGCCACGAGCAATCCAGCATACGAACTTGTCGCGCATGTCTGCGGTGTCGATGTGCCCATGCTCCCTAATCGAGTCGCAGGTAGCAAGCGTCATGGACGTGTCATCGCTCCAGGTACCCGCGGGTTGCCCATGCGTGCCGCAACCGATCATGTCGGTGCATTCGAACGTGCCACGGGGCCTGAACTCGTAGGGAACGCCCAGTGCGTCGCCGACGGCGAGCCCGTAAATGCAGTCGCGTAGCGTTGCCTTTGATGTCTCTGCCATGTATGACTCCTCCTGTGTCGAGCGATTAAGGATGTGCCGAATTTGTCTTCCTCCGCAATGGTGTATCTGTTGACTTAACGATAAGGCCTCGCGCGGACACAAATCCAGATGCCTCCAACCGCCTTCGCGTGGGGGTCTCGGAATGACTAAAATGAGGAGTCAAAGGTGGTTTGCGCGAGCCCATGGGGAGTGACGGGCATGGACAACAACACGCTGCTGTTCCAGGACAAGGGTTCTGGCAGATTTAAAGACGTCAAGATCTACCCCAACCGTATCGAGGTGCTCAAGAAGGGCACATTTGGTGGCAAGCACACCGAGATTGTCTACCTTAAGGACATCACGGGGGTCAACAGGATCAAGGGTCGCGATGTTTTCCTGCGCAATCGGCTGTTGACTGCCTGCGTCTTTAGCCTGAGCAGCCGCGCGAAGGCGCAGGAATTCGTGGGCACTCTGAACATGGTGATGTGACCGGGCGCTTTCGGACACAAAAACCGGGATGCAAGGAGTCGCACCTTGCATCCCGGTTGAGCTAAAACGGCGCTGCTGCATGCCGTTGGAGCTTTAGCGCTTGATCTCGATGTCGTCGAGCTTGACGTCCATGGCCTCGGTCTTGGCCTCGGCGATGTCATCGGCAAACTCAAGGGACTTCATCATGGTCTCGACGGCGTCCTTGTGCTCTTCGACGTTGTCGATACGCACGTACACACTGCCGCCGCCCGCCTCGGTGAAGTACTCGGTCGTCACGCCGCCCGAATGAGTGTAGGAAGCGTTGCGCCAGGTCTTGCCGTTGTACTTGACGGGATCGTTCTCGGTCCACTCAAAGCTGGCATTCCATTTGGCCTCGTAGTCGAACAGTTCGTCGGCGTTCTTGTCGGGGTCGAAGACGGGAATGAAGCGGTCGCTGGCGTGCTCGCTCTCGGTGAACTTAAACTGGGCCCTGTCGGCGGTATCGCCGGCGATGTCGGTGATCTCGACGCCCTCGGGGACCTCGACCTTAAACCAGATGAAGTCGGTCCTCATATCCACGGCTGGCTTTTCCGCGCCGCCGCCACCGCCACTGCCGGCAGCACCGCCACTTCCGCCGCAGCCCACCAGGGCAACTGCGGCAAAGAGACTCAAGCAGAGGGTGAGAATCGCAAAGGCCTTCTTTTTCATGGTCGTGTCCTCCTCGATCTGTAACCGCCCATGGATTACCTGCCTTTACTGTACGCGCGGACGGCTCGCTAGGGTGGGCCATGTGTCCCATTCTGGGGGCCGGATTTGCGCCGATAAGTGGCAATATATGCGGACGCAAGAGAGGGGAGGGCCGACGCTGCCGACCCTCCCCGGGGTTGGGCGCCCGCGCTTTTAATGGAACGAGTGCGCGGACGTGCGTGGAGCCTTGTATGCCCCAGTTTGCGCTGCTGGGGAGTCTCGAAAGGTGGGCCATGTGTCCCATGTTTGCATGTGCGGGCTTGCCGCAAGGTGGGCCTGGCGCTGGGCAAGCGTGCGGCTTGGTTGATGCTCCCAATGTTGCGCAACAGCGATGCCGGCTTAAGGTTTTAGACTTTGCTGTGACAAAAGCTAAACCACGAAAGGTCGAACGATGTTCTGTCAAAAATGCGGACAGCAAGTGCCTGATGGATCGACGTTTTGTACGCGCTGTGGGGCTTCGCTGGCTGGCGGTTCCATACCGACGCCTACGGGCGCTGGTCCTTCCTCTGCCCCGGGCCTAACCCAGTCGATGCCGCCGGTCGCTCCTGCGCCTCAAAAGCCCAAGAGCAAGGCGCCGGTCATTATCGCTGTGGCATGTGCTGCCGTGGTCCTCATCGGTGGCGGCACGGTGTTTGCGCTCACGATGCTTAACGGGTCTAAGAGCTCCGGCACGCAGGTTTCGGTGATCGATACCGGATCTTCGGACGAGAAAGATTCTTCTGCCAAGAAGAAGAGCGACAAGTCCAAGTCCAAGGAATCCTCGTCGTCCGATGACGAGGCCGTTCCCGAGGACGAGTCGGCATACTACGGTTCGGGTGATTCGGACGATTACCTGACCGACGTGCATACGTATACGAACGACATGCATCCTTATAGCATGTCGATTCCCAACCGTTTTGAGATGGAAGATACTCCCAGCGGCAGTGGCGCCAGGTATGAGGATCCGGAGACGGGGTTTGTGATCAACCTGTTTGGCTACGTCAACATTAACGACGAAACTGCACACGAGATGTTCGTCGATGAGGACACCTCGGGCAAGACTGACCTCTATACCGCAGAGGGCGACAACTGGTACGTGGTCTCGTGGCGCGAGGACGATACGATCATTTACGAAAAGACGATTGCCACGGATTCGACGATTGCCACGGCGCATTTGGAGTACTCGACTGCAAACCGCGACATGGGGTCGAAGATTATCGACACGCTGCTGCCGACGTTTCAGGTGGACTAGGCGCCCGTGCCTATAGCAGGCAATCGGAAACGCCGATAGCCAGAGCTCCTGACAGCCTTTGTCTTATGGGTTAGACTGGGCTTCAATTAAACCGATGAATGGGACAACCGCTTCCTGGCGTCGTTGTCCCATTTTTTATTATGCGTGCGGCCCGTGGTGGCCGGCGCGGTGGGCAGAGGTGTTTCGATGAGCCAAGAGATGATGGATAAAACCTGTCGCGGTTTTGCTGAGGCGTTGGCTGCGCGCGAGCCGGTTCCCGGCGGCGGTAGCGCGAGCGCCTTTGTGGGCGCGCTGGGTGCCTCGCTTTGCGGGATGGTTGCTCGCTATGGCGCGACGAACCCCGCGCTTGCCGATCGCGCAGACGATCTGGCGCACGCGTTTGCCCAGGCAGACGAGCTGTCTCGGGAGCTTGTCGACTTGGTTGCCGAGGATGTTCGAGCCTACGGGCAGGTATCGGCAGCGTACGGTATTTCGCGCGAGGATCCGGCTCGACCGGCTGCGATTCAAGATGCGTTGCATGTGGCAGCCATGCCGCCGTACCGCATTATGGATGCGTGCGGCCGCGCGCTGGCGCTGCTCGAGGATATGGCGGACAAGGGTTCGCGCCAACTGCTGTCCGACGTGGCATGCGGCGCCGTGTTCTGCCGCGCTGCCATGCAGGGAGCGAGCCTGACGCTCTTTGCGAATACCACGTCTATGAAAGACCGGGCGCGCGCCGAGGAGCTCGAGGCGGCGTGCGATGAGCTGCTCGATACGTGGCTGCCGCGCGCCGATGCTCTGGCGCGCCGCGCCGCCGATGCCGCAAGGAAGAGGGGATAGCCATGGCAGAGCTGCTTAAGGGTGCTCCCGTTGCCCGTGCTTTGACCGAGGAACTCGCTGCTCGCTGCGCCGCCCTGCGCGAACAGGGCATCGTTCCGACGCTGGCCATTGTCCGTGTAGGCGAGCGCGAGGACGACCTATCCTACGAGCGCGGCGCACTCAAACGCTGCGAAAAGGTGGGCATCGAAGCTCGTCGCGTGTTGCTGCCTGCCGACGTCTCGCAGGATGAGCTTATTGCTGCCATCGAGGATATCAACGCCGATCCGAGTGTTCATGGCTGCCTGATGTTCCGTCCGCTGCCTGCCGGCCTTGACGAAGGCGCCGTCGCTGCGGCGCTCGATCCCGCCAAGGACGTTGACTCCATGACGCCAGCTTCGCTGCTTACCGCGCTTTCGGGTCGCGGCGAGGGTTTTGC